>NZ_JBHXML010000107.1:0-25194 GCF_042720345.1 Kitasatospora sp. NPDC058478
GCGCCGGCCTGCTGCTCGGCGCGACCGCCGCCCTGGCCGCGATCGCCTTCGGCGCAGCCCTGCTGCTGCACCCGGCCGGCCAGGACGACCAGCACCCGACCCTGTCCGCCGGCGCCCCCGCCTCCGCCTCCCTCGGCACCGGCGCAAGCCCCGGCACGACGCAGAGCCCCCGCGCCGACCACGCCGCGGGGGCCGGCCCGACCTACCAGGACGACCAGCTCGCCGCCCAGATCCAGCAGCTGCTGGCCCGGTCGGGCACCGCCCCCGGGCTGCGCCCGACCGGGCCCGCCAAGCCCTCCGCCGCGATGCCCGCCGACGGCCGCCAGGAGCTCACCACCCAGGCCTCCCCGCCGTCCTCCCCGCCGTCCTGCCAGGCCCTCGCCGAGGGCGTGCCGCTGGCCACCGACCACGGCAGCTACGCGGGCGCCCCGGTCGAGGTCCTGGTCTACCCGGCGCCCGGCCGGCCCGGGTTCGCGGACGTCTACCTGCGCTCCCCCGACTGCGGCCCGGTCGTGCTGCAGCGCACCGTGCCCACCCGTTGACGTCCCGGGGCGGGCGCCCAGGGGATCCGGGCTCCGTTCCCATGCGATCGACGAGCAGGGCGCCACGCCGCTCCCACAGTGCGGTCGCCTGGTACTGATCCGCCTGGGAATGCGAGACACTGGTCAGTCGTTGTCCCGGGCGGCGGAGCAGAACCGCCCTCCCCGCACCTAGCGCGGGTCGCGATGCGAACCAGGAGATGCAGTGAGCGACGTCCGTAACGTGATCATCATCGGTTCCGGCCCGGCCGGCTACACGGCCGCGCTCTACACGGCGCGGGCCTCCCTCAAGCCGCTGGTCTTCGAGGGGGCCGTCACCGCCGGCGGCGCCCTGATGAACACCACCGAGGTCGAGAACTTCCCGGGTTTCCGGGACGGCATCATGGGCCCCGAGCTGATGGACAACATGCGGGCGCAGGCCGAGCGCTTCGGCGCCGAGCTGATCCCGGACGACATCGTCTCGGTCGACCTCACCGGTGACATCAAGACCGTCACCGACTCCGAGGGCAACGTGCACCGGGCGCGCGCCGTGATCGTCACCACCGGCTCCCAGCACCGCAAGCTGGGCCTGCCGAACGAGGACAAGCTCTCCGGTCGCGGTGTCTCCTGGTGCGCCACCTGTGACGGCTTCTTCTTCCGCGACCAGGACATCGCCGTGGTCGGCGGCGGCGACACCGCCCTGGAGGAGGCGACCTTCCTCTCCCGCTTCGCCAAGAGCGTCACGATCATCCACCGCCGGGACAGCCTGCGCGCCTCCAAGGCGATGCAGGAGCGCGCCTTCGCCGACGAGAAGATCCGCTTCGAGTGGGACAGCGCGGTCGAGGCCATCCACGGCGACCCGAAGCTGAGCGGCGTCACCCTGCGCGACACCACCACCGGCGAGACCCGCGAGCTGGCCGTCACCGGCCTGTTCATCGCGATCGGCCACGACCCGCGCACCGACCTGTTCAAGGGCCAGCTGGACCTCGACGCGGAGGGCTACCTCAAGGTCGAGGCGCCCTCGACCCGGACCAACATCCCGGGCGTGTTCGGCGCCGGCGACGTCGTGGACCACACCTACCGCCAGGCCATCACGGCCTCCGGCACCGGCTGCTCCGCCGCGCTGGACGCCGAGCGCTACCTCGCCGCCCTGGACGACCTGGAGGCCAAGGCCACCGCCGCCGTGGCGGTCTGACCCCCTCGCCACCGACCGACCCCCGCGGGGGTGTGACACCCGTTTCACGTGAAACACCCCCGCCCCGGCCAGGGCGAAACAGAACGGGCCCGCCCGTTGTTCACCTGGCAGCAGCCCCCTCCGTCCGAACCCGAGGAGTTCCCGTGGCCGGCGCCACCACCACCGTCACCGACGCGACGTTCAAGGCCGACGTCCTGGACAGCGACAAGCCCGTGCTGGTCGACTTCTGGGCCACCTGGTGCGGCCCGTGCCGCCAGGTCGCCCCGATCCTGGACGAGATCGCTTCCGAGCACAGCGACAAGCTGACCATCGCCAAGCTGGACGTGGACGCCAACCAGGCGACCGCCGCCCAGTACGGCGTCATCTCGATCCCGACCCTGATCCTCTACAAGGGCGGCGAGCCGGTGAAGTCCATCACCGGTGCCCGTCCGAAGGCCGCGCTGCTGCGCGAGCTGGACGGCTTCATCTAGGCCCTGTCCGGTCGACCGGTCGTCGACCGTACGGCGGCGGGGCTCCCCACACCGGGGAGCCCCGCCGTCGTCGTTTCCAGCCGCCTCCCGCCTCAGAACGGCCGCAGCGCCGGCTCCTTGCGCGCCCCGCCGAGCAGCCGCTCCAGCGCCACCTCCACATCGCCCCGCCAGGACAGCGTGGTGCGCGCCTCCAGCCGCAGCCGCGGGTAGCGGTGGTGCGACCGGACGGTCTTGAAGCCGACCGCGAGCAGGTGGTCGGCCGGCAGCACGCAGCCGACCGGCTCAGGACCGGCCGAGCCGAAGGCCTCGATCGCCCGCACCCCGCGCCCGAGCAGGTCCTTGGCCACGGTCTGCACCAGCACCCGGCCGAGCCCCTGCCGCTGGTAGCCCGGAACCACCCGGCTGACCATCAGCTGGACGGCGTCCGGCGAGACCGGACTGGTCGGGAAGGACTGCGACCGGGGGACGTAGGCGGGCGGCGCGTACAGCACGAAGCCGGCCGGCTGGTCGTCCACGTAGACGATCCGACCGCAGGAACCCCACTCCAGCAGCACCGCGGAGATCCACCCCTCCTTCTCCAGCTCCGGCTTCCCGGACTCCACCGCCGCCTTCCCGCTGACCGGATCCAGCTCCCAGAACACGCAGGAGCGGCAGGTCGTCGGCAGATCGGCGAGGTTGTCCAGGGTCAGCGGAGCGATCCGGCGTCCCATGCCCCGCACCTCCTCCTCCACTTCACGGTCGAGCATGCCCCCACAGACGCCGATGGGTGCATGTTTCACGTGAAACAGTGCTCACGCGGAACATGCACCCATCGGGTATCGTCCCCGGCTCAGCCCTGCGACAGCCGCAGACCGTCCTCGCCCGGGGCCAGGCTGTCCAGGATCCGGTTCAGGTCCTCCACCGAACCGAACTCCAGCACCACCTTGCCCTTGCCGAGCTTGCCGCCGCGCTGCGACACCTCGACCTTGACCCGGGTGTCGAAGCGGTCCGACAGCCGGCTCGCCAGATCGTTGAAGGCCGGGGAGATCAGCTTGCCCGCCTTCGGCGCCTGGCGCTTCGGCTTCCGGTCCTCCTCCTCGCCCATCAGCGCGACGATCTCCTCGGTGGTCCGCACCGAGAGGCCCTCCGCGACGATCCGCTTGGCCAGCAGCTCCCGCCGCTCGGCGTCCGGCACCCCGAGCAACGCCCGGGCGTGGCCGGCGGTCAGCACCCCGGCGGCGACCCGGCTCTGCACGGTGGGCGAGAGCTTCAGCAGCCGCAGGGTGTTGGAGACGTGCGAGCGCGAGCGGCCGATCCGGTCGGCCAGCTCGTCGTGGGTGCAGGAGAAGTCCCGCAGCAGCTGGTCGTAGGCGGCCGCCTCCTCCAGCGGGTTCAGCTCGGCCCGGTGCAGGTTCTCCAGCAGGGCGTCCAGCAGCAGCTTGTCGTCCTCGGTGGCACGGACGATGGCCGGGATCTGCTTCAGCCCGGCCTCCTTGGAGGCGCGCCAGCGGCGCTCGCCCATGATCAGCTCGAAGCGATCGGGCGCGACCTGGCGCACCACGATCGGCTGGAGCAGACCGACCTCCTTGATCGAGACGACCAGCTCGGCCAGCTTGTCGTCGTCGAAGACCTCACGGGGCTGGCGCGGGTTGGGCTCGATCGCGTCCAGCGGCAGCTCGGCGAAGAAGGCACCGGCCACCGGCGCCGGCTGCGCCTGCTCGGCCTGCTTCTCCGCGGCCGCCCGGGCCGCCACCGTGCCGCGGCCGGTCGGCAGCGTCGGTACCGAGGTCGGCGACGTCGCGCCGATCGCCCCCACCGGGGCCGGTGCGGGCGCCGCCGCCCCGCCGTCCACCGGCACGGCGGGGCGGATCAGCGCCTCCAGCCCTCGTCCCAAACCCCTGCGACCACTCACCGATGACCCTCCGTCGTACCGTGCTGTGCCACCGGGGCTCCGTGCCCCGTACCGCTGCCGTGCCGTTGCTGCCCCAGGAGCGGGCCGCCGCCGACCGCCGCCGCGCGCAGCCCGAGCTCGCGGGCGGCCTCCAGGTAGGAGAGCGCCCCGGTCGAGCCCGGGTCGTAGGTGAGGACCGTCTGACCGTAGCTGGGCGCCTCCGAGATGCGCACCGAGCGCGGGATCGCGGTGCTCAGCACCTCCTGCGGGAAGTGCGTCCGGACCTCCTCGGCGACCTGGGCGGCCAGCCTGGTCCGGGCGTCGTACATGGTGAGCAGGATGGTCGAGACGTGCAGCGCGGGGTTGAGGTGCGCGCGCACCAGCTCGACGTTGCGCAGCAGCTGGCCCAGGCCCTCCAGCGCGTAGTACTCGCACTGGATCGGGATCAGCACCTCCCGCCCGGCCACCAGGGCGTTGACCGTCAGCAGGCCCAGCGAGGGCGGACAGTCGATCAGGACGTAGTCCAGCGGCTGCTCGTAGGCGGCGATGGCGCGCTGGAGCCGGCTCTCCCGGGCCACCAGCGACACCAGCTCGATCTCGGCGCCGGCCAGGTCGATGGTCGCGGGGACGCAGAACAGCCCCTCGACGTCCACCAC
The DNA here is from genome assembly GCF_042720345.1 of Kitasatospora sp. NPDC058478. Lineage (NCBI taxonomy): Bacteria > Bacillati > Actinomycetota > Actinomycetes > Kitasatosporales > Streptomycetaceae > Kitasatospora > Kitasatospora sp. NPDC058478. The sequence goes on from NZ_JBHXML010000107.1 coordinate 4,710, forward strand.
CGGCTGCACCACGTCGGCGAGCGGCTTGCCCTCGACCAGGACGTCGTAGACGGACGGCACATCGGCGTGGTGGTCGATGCCGAGGGCGGTGGAGGCGTTGCCCTGCGGGTCGAGGTCGACGACCAGGACGCGCAGTCCGTGCATGGCGAGCGAGGCGGCCAGGTTGACGGTGGTGGTGGTCTTGCCGACCCCGCCCTTCTGGTTGGCGACCACGATCACCCGGGTGGCGGCGGGGCGGGGCAGACCCTCACCCGCTCGGCCGATCGCCTGAACCGCAGCCTGGGCAGCCCTCGCGATGGGCGTGTCATCGATCTGGCCGATGGTCTCCGAGTCCTGCATGGGGGTCAGTGTTTCACGTGAAACCGGAGCGGCAACAGTCGCCGCCCGGCTGCGGCCGAGGATTCCCGAGAGCAAGGAGCGACGTTTCACGTGAAACACCATGCCCGCTATGTCGGAAATCTGACGTTGCGACACTCCGGTGTCCTCCCGTCGACCAGCCGTCACCCCGACGGCCACCGGAACGCCGACGGGCGGGTGGCTCCCCCCTCAGGAGGAACCACCCGCCCGTCGTCGAGCGTGCCAGGCGTCACCCGCCTCAGCGGGTGCGGCGCCGCCCGCCCCGGCTGCGCTCACCGGTCCGGACGCCGCCCGCGTTCCGTCCGGCCCGGGCCGCCTTCGCCCGCCGGGTCGCGGCCTTCACCCCGCCGGGGCTCTCCCCCGCCTTGACCTGGACCACCCGGGTCGAGGTCTCCAGGGTGCCCTCGCCGACCGAGATCACGCTCCACTCGACCGCGCCCAGCTTGGTCAGCCCGGCCCGCGAGTCGGCCAGCTCCTGCTCGGCGCTGTCGCCCTTGAGCGCCAGCATCTGCCCGTGCGGACGGAGCAGCGGCATCCCCCAGCCGGCCAGCCGGTCCAGCGGCGCCACCGCCCGGGCGGTCACCACGTCCACCGCGAGCTTGCCGACCATCTCCTCGGCGCGGCCGCGCAGCACCGTGACGTTCTCCAGCCCCAGCTCCCGGACGACCTCCTCCAGGAAGGTGGTCCGCCGCAGCAGCGGCTCCAGCAGCGTCACCGAGACGTCCGGACGGACCAGCGCCACCGGGATGCCCGGCAGGCCGGCGCCGGAGCCGACGTCGCACAGGGTGGAGCCGGCCGGCAGCAGCTCGGCGAGCACCGCGCAGTTGAGGACGTGCCGGTCCCAGAGCCGGGGCACCTCGCGCGGCCCGATCAGCCCGCGCCGCACGCCCGCGGTGGCCAGCAGCTCGGTGTAGCGGACCGCGGCGTCGAAACGATCACCGAAGACCTCCCGGGCGACGGCCGGGGCCTCGGGCACCTCGGGCACCTCGGTCGCCTCGACCGCCTCGGCGGCCGGCCCCGCAGCGGCCGGATTCACGTCGTCCGCCCCCGGCCGGCCAGCGGCCGCGTTCTCCGTGTCCATCTCGACCTCTCCGATCCCCGGATCCACCGACCCGCTCTCCGCACAGTTTCACGTGAAACATCTCGCGCCGGGCCCACGCCCCGCGAATGGACGACGACCCCGCCCGCACGAGGCGGACGGGGTCGCGTCCGGTGAAGCCCACCGGCCGCCGAGGCGGCCGGTCGTCGTACCGCCGGCCTCAGACCGGCAGCACGACCACGCACCGCTCGGGCTCCTCGCCCTCCGACTCGCTGCGCAGACCGGCGGCCGCGACCGCGTCGTGGACGACCTTGCGCTCGAAGGGCGTCATCGGCCGCAGCTTGACCTGCTCGCCACTGCTCTTCGCCTGCTCGGCGGCCTCGGCACCGAGCGCGGCCAGCTCGGAGCGCTTGCGGGCCCGGAAGCCGGCAATGTCCAGCATGAGGCGGCTGCGCTCCCCGGTCTCCCGGTGGACAGCCAACCGGGTCAGCTCCTGCAGCGCCTCCAGCACCTCGCCGTCCTGGCCGACCAGGCGCTGCAGCGCGCGGTCGTTGCCCTCACCGACGATGGAGACCAGGGCGCGGTCGCCCTCGACGTCCATGTCGATGTCACCGTCGAGGTCGGCGATGTCGAGCAGACCCTCCAGGTAGTCCGCCGCGATGTCGCCCTCCTGCTCCAGTCGGGCGATGACGTTCTCGTCGGTGCTGGCGGCGGCCTCGGCCTCGACGGCGGAGGTGGTGCCTTCCGTCACTGATGGACTCCTTCGGAGATGGGCCCAGATTGGTGGGCCGGGAACGAAGCTCTGCGCGCTGTCACAACGGATCCAGGGCCGGTCAGGACTTCTTCTTCGGCCGCTGGCCGCCACGCTTGGGCTGCTGCCGACCGGTGCCCGGCTTGGCCGCGCCGGGCTTGGCCGGGCCCTGCTGGGCGGCCGCCGGCTTGGCGCCGGAGTCGGCCGGGACGGTGTCGGCGGGCTCCTCGGCGGGCTCCTCGGCCGGGGCCTCGGTGTCCTTGGTCAGGTCGGCGGTGTGCTGAGCACCGCCCTGCTGGCGCTGCGCCTTGGTCTGCTTGCGGGGCTGCTGGCGGCGTGCCTGCGCCGACTCCTCGACCACGGCGGCCGCCGCCGAGGCGGCGTCGAGGGTCGACTTGGACGGGGGCAGCAGGCCCCAGAGCGCGCCCTTGATCTCCGAACCGTCCGGGTTCAGCCGGCCGGCCTTCTTCAGCCGGACCTGCCGCTCGTCCCACGCCTTGCTGCCCGGGGTCGGGTTGTTGTGGATGACGATCAGCTGCTGGCCCATCGACCAGACGTTGGTGGTCAGCCAGTAGACCAGGACACCGACGGGGAAGTTGATGCCCATCACGGCGAACATCACCGGGAAGACGTACATCAGCATCTTCTGCTGCTGCATGAACGGCGTCTTGACCGTGAGGTCGACGTTCTTGGTCATCAGCTGGCGCTGGGTGATGAACTGCGACAGCGACATCATGATGATCATCACCGCGGTGACGATCTTGACGCTGGTCTCGTGGCTGCTGACGAAGGTCGCCGAGAGCGGGGCACCGAAGATGTGCGCCTTGCCGGCGCTCAGCAGCAGGTCGCCGTGGATGACGCCGATCTGCTCGCTCTTGGCGACCTTGGCGAGCACGCCGTAGAGGGCGGTGAAGAACGGCGCCTGCACGATGATGGGAAGGCAGCTGGAGAACGGGTTGGTACCCGCCTCCTTGTACAGCTTCATCATCTCTTCGGACTGGCGCTGCTTGTCGTTCTTGTAGCGCTCCTGGATGGCCTTCATCTTCGGCTGGATCGCCTGCATGGCCCGGGTCGCCTTGATCTGCTTCACGAAGAGCGGGATCAGGCAGATCCGGATGACGACCACCATCGAGGCGATGGCCAGACCCCAGGCCCAGCCACCGTCCGGGTCGAAGATGTTGCTGTACAGCGAGTGGAACTGGACGATGATCCAGGACACCGCTGTGTACAGGGGATTCAGGAAGGAGAAGGTCACCGGTCAGGCTCCTTGGACATGTGGATTGGCCCCTCGGGGCCAATGGTCGCCGGGCCCTCGGGGTCCGGACCGGCGGGGGTCGTGGTCACCGGCTGTCCGGTGGCGGACCGGCTGCTCAGCCAGTCTCGCAGCCGCCGGTGCCACACCGGATGCTTGCGCGGCGGAACGTGATCGACCCCGCCGGGCGTCCACGGATTGCAGCGCAGGATGCGCCACACGGTCAGTCCGCCGCCCTTGACCGCCCCGTGCACCTTCACGGCCTCGTAGCCGTAGTGCGAGCAGGAGGGGTAGTAACGGCAGACCGGACCGAGCAGTGGGCTGATGGTCCACTGGTAGACCCTGATCAAACCCATCAGCAGGAACTTCATCGTCCTGCTCCCGTCGGCGCCGTCGTGGCGGGCTCCACCTTCAGCAACCGTTTCAGCGCCGCGTCCAGGTCACGTTCGAGGTCCTGGTACGAGGCGGTCGCGGCTTGGGGCAGCGCACGCACCACTATCAGGCTACCGGCGGGCAGCCTGGAGAGACGATCACGAACGAGGTGCCGCAACCGGCGTTTGACCAGGTTGCGAACGACCGCCGGGCCGACGGCCTTGCTCACGACGAAACCCGCACGCGCCGAAGGAGTCCCCTCGGCGACGTGCGGGCGGGAGTCGCTGGTCCGGTCGGTCTGCCCCTTGGGGTCGTCTTCTCTGCTGAGATGGACGACCAGAAGGGGCCGGCCGGCCCGGCGACCGCGTTTCACTGCGGTCGCGAAGTCCTGGCGCCGCCGCAGCCGATTCTCGGAGGGCAGCACAACAGACTCTGTCGTGGATCAGGCGGACAGGCTGGTGCGGCCCTTGCCACGGCGGGCAGCCAGGATGGCGCGGCCGGCGCGGGTACGCATACGCAGCCGGAAGCCGTGGGTCTTCGCGCGACGACGGTTGTTCGGCTGGAAGGTGCGCTTGCTCACTCGGGGGCTCCTGAGGTGAATCGTAGGATGACGGGGAATCGCTTGGCCGTCACCGTGCGTCCGCGTGATCTCCCCTGATTCGGAAATCCGACCCATCGCCCCAGTTCGGCTGGGGTTCAAGGCAATCCACGGCGCCCGTGCTGCGCGCCTTATGGAGCGGGTGGACCCGCGGACATGCGGCAGCGGCCATCGACAACTCGACCTGGTTACGGTACGCGGGACGGGGCACGAGGGTCAAACCGGCTTTTTCGAGCGGCCCCCCGAGGGCATCCGGAGCCCCCTTTGCCCACAGCCTGTGGACAACGACTTGATCCGGCCCTGTTCGCTGACTACCGTTGCAGGACTTGTCTGGTTTGTTCTTCGTGTTCTTCCTCGTGGGGTCGGTCCGCCGGAGACGGACCCGCCGATCCACAGTCTCCTGATCCACCACCCCCTGCTGGAGCCGCGGGGAACCGAGAAAGCGTGCACCAGTGGCTGATGTCAACAGCGACCTCGTCCCGGTCTGGGCGAGAGTCGTCGAGCGGCTGGTCAGCGACCCGGACGTCGGGGAGATGGACAAGCAGTGGGTGCAGCGCACCCAGCCGATGTGGATGATGCACGACACCGCCCTGCTGGCGACCCCCAACGAGCGGGCCAAGCAGGTGCTGGAGGGCCGGCTGCTGCCGCAGCTCACCGAGGCCCTCAGCCGCGAGCTCAGCCGTCCGGTGCGGATCGCCGTGATGGTCGACGCCAACGCCGTCCCGACCACCCCCGCACCCGCCGCCCAGGCCCCGGCCGAGCCGTACCCCGGCCCGACCGAGGAGGATGCCGGCGGCTACGGCGGCCAGGACTACCAGCAGCCGTACGAGCAGGACTACGACCGGCCCCGCTACGACACCGGCGGCTACGAGCAGCGCCCCGCGCCGTACGGCGGTCCGGCGGCCGGACCGGCCTGGCCGGGCTACCCCGAGCAGGGCGGGTACCCGGAGCAGGGCGGCTACCCCGAGCAGAACGGGTACCAGGAGCAGGGCGGGTACCCGGAGCAGGGCGGCTACCCGGAGCGGCCCCCCGGCTACCGCGAGGCCGACGAGCCGTCCCGGCCGGCGCCGCGCCCGATGCCCGGCCCGCCCTCGACCACCCAGGGCGACCTGTTCGGCGGCGCCTACGGCCCCGGCCCGAACGAGCAGCCCCGCGCCGGCGCCGGCCGCCGCGCCCCCGGCTCACGCCCGGCCGGCGGCCGTCCTGCGGACAAGAACGCGCCGGAGCGCGCCACCGAGCGCCCGGCCGTCCCCGGCGTGCCCGCCCCGCCCGGCGCCCCGCCGGCCGGCGGCTCCCGCAAGGACGAGCCGGCCGCCCGGCTGAACCCCAAGTACCTCTTCGACACCTTCGTCATCGGCGCCAGCAACCGCTTCGCGCACGCGGCGGCGGTGGCGGTCGCCGAGGCTCCGGCCAAGGCGTACAACCCGCTCTTCATCTACGGCGAGTCCGGGCTGGGCAAGACCCACCTGCTGCACGCCATCGGGCACTACTCGCGCAGTCTCTTCCCGGGCACCCGGGTGCGCTACGTGTCCTCGGAGGAGTTCACCAACGAGTTCATCAACTCGATCCGGGACGGCAAGGCGGACACCTTCCGCCGGCGCTACCGGGACATGGACATCCTGCTCGTGGACGACATCCAGTTCCTCGCGAGCAAGGAGTCCACGCAGGAGGAGTTCTTCCACACCTTCAACACCCTGCACAACGCGAACAAGCAGATCGTCCTCTCCTCGGACCGGCCGCCCAAGCTGCTGACCACGCTGGAGGACCGGCTGCGCAACCGCTTCGAGTGGGGCCTGATCACCGACGTCACCCCGCCGGAGCTGGAGACCCGGATCGCGATCCTTCGCAAGAAGGCGATCCAGGAGCAACTCAACGCCCCGGCCGACGTGTTGGAGTTCATCGCGTCCCGGATCACCCGCAACATCCGGGAGTTGGAAGGCGCCCTGATCCGGGTCACCGCCTTCGCCAACCTCAACCGGGCGCCGGTGGACCTGGAGTTGGCCGGGATCGTCCTCAAGGACCTGATCCCGGGCGGGGACGAGGACGCCGGGCCGGAGATCACCGCGCAGGTCATCATGCAGCAGACCGCCGCGTACTTCGGGCTGAGTGTGGACGACCTCTGCGGATCCTCGCGCAGCCGCGTCCTGGTGACGGCCCGTCAGATCGCCATGTACCTCTGCCGGGAGCTGACCGACCTCTCGCTGCCGAAGATCGGCGCGCAGTTCGGCGGCCGCGACCACACCACGGTGATGCACGCGGACCGCAAGATCCGCTCGCTGATGGCCGAGCGCCGGTCGATCTACAACCAGGTCACCGAGCTGACCAACCGCATCAAGAGCTAGCCGCAGGGCCGGTGGTGGGTCCGGCGCCACCTCGGCGCCGAGTCCGGCGCCGAGGTGGCCGGAAAGGGCGTCAGGAGCGATCCTGGCGCCCTTTTCGCACATCCACAGGTGTGCCTCGGGCGCCGGCTGGGCAGAGATGCCGTCGACGGACGTTGCGCCAGTCCACAGCCCGCGCCGAACATTTGACCGGTGATTCGAAAACCGGGGCCGCGCAGGGCAGTTGTCCACAGGCCGGGCACCTTCCCCGTAGTCCACAGGCCGGGGCGTCCGAAGTTATCCAGAATTCGTCCACAGGCGTGTCGCCGCTACGCTCTTCCGCGCAGGTCAGGTGCCTGTGGACTTGTGCACAACCGTTATCCACAGGCTGTGGACAATTGACGGGCCGCCAATGGGCCATCCGGGTTGTCCACCGGTTGTCCCCAGGGGAGGGGCGGTTATCCCCAGGTTGTCCACAGCGTGATCCACAGTTCGACAAGCGTGGGGCGGCGTTCATGCCCTGGTGTGAAAGGCGTCACGTAAAGTTGACCGGCACCCGTGGATAACCGGGCCGGAATCTGGGGACAGCCCTGGGGATAACCTGTGGATACCCAGCGTGCCCTGTGGGTAACGCTCCGCTGTCCACAGCACGGCGTGTTCGTCCACAGCCGCCGTCCACACCCGCTGTGGACAAAAAAGTGGGTCTGACCTGCGGAAACGGGGTTATCCACGGTTTCCACAGGCCCTACTACTACCACTACACATTTAGACCCATCGACTCGCTTGAAAGTGGGTGGGCCCCGAATCTGTGGACAACCGCGCCCCGACATCTGTTCGGCTTGCTTCCGCCCGTCTGCCCCGTCTGTCGGCGGAGTACGTCAGACTGTCCTCGGCGACCGGAAGCGGAGTGGCAGAGCTCGGTGGACAGTCCGACCGACGATCAAGATCAGACGAACCAGAGTGCGAGCGGGAGCGCTCGATCCAGGAGGCGGTTACCGGTGAAGTTCCGGGTGGAGCGTGACGTCCTCGCGGAGGCGGTGGCCTGGGCTGCCCGCAGCCTCCCGGCACGGCCGCCGGTGCCGGTGCTGGCCGGCCTGCTGCTGACGGCACAGGACGGCAGCCTGGCGCTGTCCGGCTTCGACTACGAGGTCTCGGCCCGGGTCGAGCTGGAGGCCGACATCGAGGAGGCCGGCACCGTCCTGGTCTCCGGTCGGCTGCTGAACGACATCTCGCGCAACCTGCCGAACCGGCCGGTGGAGATCTCCACCGACGGCCAGCGGGTCAGCGTGGTCTGCGGCAGTTCCCGCTTCACCCTCCCCACCCTCCCGGTGGACGAGTACCCGGCGCTGCCCCAGATGCCGACCGCCACGGGCACCGTCTCGGGCGACGTGTTCGCCTCCGCGGTCAGCCAGGCCGCGGTGGCCGCCGGCCGTGACGACACCCTCCCGGTGCTCACCGGTGTCCGGGTCGAGATCGAGGGCGACCGGATCACCCTGGCCGCCACCGACCGCTACCGCTTCGCGGTCCGCGACCTGCTGTGGAAGCCCGAGCAGTCGGACATCTCGGCCGTCGCCCTGGTGCCCGCCAAGACGCTGCAGGACATCGCCAAGTCCCTGGGCAGCGGCGACACCGTCTCGATCGCGCTCTCCTCGGGCGGCGCGGGCGAGGGCCTGATCGGCTTCGAGGGCGCCGGCCGCCGGACGACCACGCGGCTGCTGGAGGGCGAGTTCCCCAAGTTCCGCAGCCTGTTCCCGACGGAGTTCAGCGCCGTCGCCGCGATCCAGACCCAGCCCTTCCTGGAGGCGCTCAAGCGCGTCTCGCTGGTCGCCGAGCGCAACACCCCGGTCCGGCTCAGCTTCGAGCAGGGCGTGCTGACCCTGGAGGCGGGCTCGGGCGACGACGCCCAGGCCACCGAGCGGATCGACGCCGACCTGGAGGGCGACGACATCTCGATCGCCTTCAACCCGGGCTACCTGGAGGAGGGCCTCAAGGCCATCGACTCCGCCTACGCCCAGCTGAGCTTCACCACCCCGACCAAGCCCGCGCTGCTCAGCGGCAAGGCCTCGGTGGACGCCGAGGAGGACAAGGCGTACCAGTACCTGATCATGCCGGTCCGCCTCTCCGGCTGACCTCGCGGCCGCTGCCCGCAGGCCGTCACCCACAGGCTGTGCACATCGGCTGTGCACAGCCTGTGGGCGTCCTCCCCCGGTCGGCCCGACCACAGGGAGCCGCCACCGCCGCAGCGCGTAGGCTCGGGGCGTGCGGCAACGGCGCCGCCGGCAGGCACGTCACCACAGGTAAGGACTTGGTCATGGAGCTCGGCCTCATCGGTCTCGGCAAGATGGGCGGCAACATGCGCGAGCGGATCCGCCGCGCCGGCCACACCGTCATCGGCTACGACCGCAACCCGGACATCTCCGACGTCGCGAGCCTCCAGGAGCTCGTCTCCAAGCTGCAGGGCCCGCGGGTGATCTGGGTGATGGTCCCGGCCGGCGCCGCCACCCAGGCGACCGTCGACGAGCTCGCCGAGCTGCTCTCCCCCGGCGACGTGGTGGTCGACGGCGGCAACTCCCGCTGGACCGACGACATCAAGCACGCCGAGGCGCTGGCCGCCAAGGGCATCGGCTTCGTCGACTGCGGCGTCTCCGGCGGTGTCTGGGGCCTGGAGAACGGCTACGCCCTGATGTACGGCGGCGACGCCGAGCACGTGGCCCGCGTCCAGCCGGTGTTCGACTCGCTCAAGCCCGAGGGCGACTTCGGCTCGGTGCACGCGGGCGCCGTGGGCGCCGGCCACTTCGCCAAGATGGTCCACAACGGCATCGAGTACGCGATGATGCAGGCCTTCGCCGAGGGCTGGGAGCTGCTGGAGGCCGCCCCCGAGGTCACCGACGTGCGCGAGGTCTTCCGCAGCTGGCAGGAGGGCACCGTCATCCGTTCCTGGCTGCTGGACCTGGCCGTCCGCGCGCTGGACGACGACGAGCACCTGGCGAAGCTGCGCGGCTGGGCCGCCGACTCCGGTGAGGGCCGCTGGACCGTCGAGGCCGCGATCGACCACGCGGTGCCGCTGCCGGCGATCACCGCCTCGCTGTTCGCCCGCTTCGCCTCCCGCCAGGACGACTCGCCGCAGATGAAGATGATCGCCGCGCTGCGCAACCAGTTCGGCGGCCACGCGGTCGAGTCCAAGTAACCCGCACCTCCCCAGAAGGCGAGCGCAGTCCACAGCCATGCACGTCGCGCATCTGTCGCTCGCCGACTTCCGGTCGTACGCCCGGGTCGAGGTTCCCCTCGACCCGGGCGTGACGGCCTTCGTCGGGCCCAACGGCCAGGGCAAGACCAACCTGGTCGAGGCGATCGGCTACGTCGCCACACTGGGCAGCCACCGGGTCGCCACCGACGCCCCGCTGATTCGGCTGGGCGCCGAGCGGGCGGTGGTCCGTACCTCGGTGGTGGACCGCGGCCGCACCACCCTGGTCGAGCTGGAGCTGACCCCGGGCAAGGCCAACCGGGCCCGGATCAACCGCTCCGACAACGTCCGCCCGCGCGACGTGCTGGGCCTGCTGCGGACCGTCCTGTTCGCTCCCGAGGACCTCAGTCTGGTCAAGGGCGACCCGGGTGAGCGCCGCCGTTTCCTGGACGAGCTGCTGACCGCCCGGGCCCCCCGGCTGGCCGGGGTCCGGCAGGACTACGAGCGGGTCCTCAAGCAGCGCAACGCCCTGCTGAAGACCGCCGCGATGGCCCGCCGGGCCGGTGGCGGCAAGGGCGCCGACCTCTCCACCCTGGAGGTCTGGGACGGCCATCTGGCAAGGGCCGGAGCCGAGTTGACGGCCTTCCGGATCCAGCTGGTGGCTTCCCTCCAGCCGTTGGTGGCGGCCGCGTACGGGCAGCTGGCCCCGGGCGGTGGCGACACCGTCCTGGAGTACCGCAGTTCCTTCGAGGGCGGGCTGCCGACCAGCCGCGAGCAGGCCGAGGAGCAGTTGCTGAACGCGCTGGCGACGGTCCGCAAGCAGGAGGTGGACCGCGGCATCACCCTGGTCGGCCCGCACCGCGACGAGCTGGTGCTCAGCCTCGGCCCGCTGCCCGCCAAGGGCTACGCGAGCCACGGCGAGTCCTGGTCGTTCGCGCTGGCGCTGCGGCTGGCCTCGTACGAGCTGCTGCGCGCCGACGGCGGCGAGCCGGTGCTGATCCTGGACGACGTGTTCGCCGAGCTGGACGCGGCCCGCCGGGACCGGCTGGCCGAACTGGTGGCCGACGGCGAGCAGGTGCTGGTCACCGCGGCGGTCGCCGAGGACGTGCCGAAGGCGCTGGCCGGCGCCCGGTTCGCGGTCGCCGACGGCGCCGTCCGCCGGATCGACGCCTGACTCCCCCCGCACCTTCGCAACCGCCGTCCGGGCACTCCCGTAGGCTGGACGGCTCACCGGCGCGCGTCCGCGACCGTTGTCCACAGGCTGGGGAAAGGAGATCGCCGTGAGCGAGCCGGCGGAGCACTCCCCCCAGCCGGGCGACGCGGCGCCGACCGGCGCCGACCTCGCCCGCTCGGCGCTGCGGGCGGCCCGGGCCCAGGCGCGGCAGCGCGGCGAGCAGGTCCGGGAGAAGCGCGAGGCGAAGCGGCACGGCCTGCGCAGCGGAGCCCGGTCGGACGGCCGCGACCCGGTCCCGCTGGGGGCGGCGCTGAACCGGCTGCTGACCGAACGGGGCTGGGAGTCCTCGGCCGCGGTCGGCGGGGTGATGGGCCGTTGGCCCCAGATCGTCGGCCCGGACATCGCCGCGCACTGCCACCCCTCCTCCTACGACGACGCCGCCGCGGTGCTCACCGTGCAGTGCGACTCCACCGCATGGGCCACCCAACTACGGTGGCTGGCAAGGCAGTTGGTGGCCCGCCTGAACCACGAGCTGGGCCACGGCACGGTCCGCACCATCAAGGTGCTGGGCCCGGCGGCGCCCGCCCGCGGCTACGGTCGGCTGCGCGCTCCGGGGAGCAAGGGGCCGGGCGACACCTGGGGCTGACCGGGTTGCCGACCCGCCGTCGAGGGCGTGGAGCGGACCACGATCTTCCGGAACCCCTGACAGCCCTTCCAGGCGCTCTGGGCCCCCCGGGCGAGTATCGGGACATGTCCAGAGGGGATTCAGGGCGGCATATCTGCCTTCAAGGGCTGCCAAACGCCCATCTCTGTCAGTCGTACCGGTAGACTGAGAGCCAAACACTGTTGCTAGTGGCAACCGAGTCTAAACGCCGTGGTCGCACGCCCGCCCACACGGGGCGGGAATGCGGCCCGTGCTGTGCCAGAGAGGGCGCTTCGTGGCCGATTCCGGCAACCCCAGCCAGACCCCAGACCAGACCGACCAGGCTTCCTACACCGGTAGCAACATCCAGGTGCTGGAAGGCCTCGACGCCGTCCGCAAGCGCCCCGGCATGTACATCGGCTCCACCGGCGAGCGGGGCCTGCACCACCTGGTGCAGGAAGTGGTGGACAACTCCGTCGACGAGGCGATGGCCGGGTACGCCGACACCATCGACGTCACGCTCCTCGCCGACGGCGGGGTCCGGGTGGTGGACAACGGCCGTGGCATCCCGGTCGACATCGTCCCCGGCCAGGAGAAGCCGGCCGTCGAGGTCGTGCTCACCGTCCTGCACGCCGGCGGCAAGTTCGGCGGCGGCGGCTACGCCGTCTCCGGCGGTCTGCACGGTGTCGGCGTCTCGGTCGTGAACGCGCTGTCCACCCGCCTGGCGGTGGAGATCCACCGCGACGGCTCGCGCTTCACCCAGGAGTACAAGGCCGGTGCGCCGACCGCGCCGCTGGCCACGCACGAGGGCTCCGAGCAGACCGGCACGACCGTCACCTTCTGGGCCGACCCGGAGATCTTCGAGACCACGGTCTACTCCTTCGAGACGCTGTCCCGGCGCTTCCAGGAGATGGCCTTCCTCAACAAGGGCCTCTCGATCTCGCTGACCGACGAGCGCCCCGAGCACGTGGACGAGGAGGGCAAGCCGCTCACCGTCACGTACAAGTACGACGGCGGCATCGCCGACTTCGTCGCCCACCTCAACTCCCGCAAGGGCGAGGTGATCCACCCCTCGGTGATCGACTTCGAGGCGGAGGACAAGGACCGGGCGATCTCGGTGGAGATCGCGATGCAGTGGAACTCCTCCTACACCGAGGGGGTCTACAGCTTCGCCAACACCATCCACACGCACGGCGGCGGTACCCACGAGGAGGGCTTCCGCGCGGCGCTGACCGGCCTGGTCAACCGCTACGCGCGGGACAAGAAGCTGCTCCGGGAGAAGGACGACAACCTCTCCGGCGAGGACATCCGCGAGGGCCTGACCGCGATCATCTCGGTCAAGCTCGGCGAGCCGCAGTTCGAGGGCCAGACCAAGGACAAGCTCGGCAACACCGAGGCGAAGACCTTCGTCCAGAAGGTCGTCCACGAGCACCTCAACGACTGGTTGGACCGCAACCCCAACGAGGCCTCGGACATCATCCGCAAGTCCATCCAGGCCGCCACCGCGCGCGTCGCCGCCCGCAAGGCCCGCGACCTCACCCGCCGCAAGGGCCTGCTGGAGTCCGCCTCGCTGCCGGGCAAGCTCTCCGACTGCCAGTCCAAGGACCCGGCCGAGTGCGAGATCTTCATCGTCGAGGGTGACTCCGCCGGCGGCTCGGCCAAGCAGGGCCGCGACCCGCGCACCCAGGCCATCCTGCCGATCCGCGGCAAGATCCTGAACGTCGAGAAGGCCCGGATCGACAAGGTGCTGCAGAACACCGAGGTCCAGGCGCTGATCTCGGCCTTCGGCTGCGGCATCCAGGAGGACTACGACGACTCCAAGCTCCGCTATCACAAGATCGTCCTGATGGCGGACGCCGACGTCGACGGGCAGCACATCCGCACCCTGCTGCTCACCCTGCTGTTCCGCTTCATGCGGCCGCTGGTCGAGTCCGGGTACGTCTACCTCGCCATGCCGCCGCTGTACAAGATCAAGTGGGGCAAGGACGACTTCGAGTACGCCTACTCGGACCGCGAGCGCGACGCGGTCATCGCGGCCGGGGTCGAGGCCGGGCGCCGGCTGCCCAAGGACGACGCGATCCAGCGCTTCAAGGGCCTCGGCGAGATGAACGCCGAGGAGCTCCGGGTCACCACCATGGACGCCGAGCACCGGCTGCTGCTCCAGGTCACCCTGGAGGACGCCGCTCGCGCCGACGAGCTGTTCTCCGTGCTGATGGGCGAGGACGTCGAGGCACGCCGCTCCTTCATCCAGCGCAACGCCAAGGACGTCCGCTTCCTGGACGTGTGACGCCGCCCGACCGGCAGCGAAACCACGTACCAGTCCGCGTGAAAGGAAACTGACCACCAGTGGTCGACGACAACCGTCCCGAAGGCGAACAGCCCGAGACCCCCACAGCCGCCGAGGCCACCGCCCAGGTGACCATGCGGATCGAGCCGGTCGAGCTCGAGACCGAGATGCAGCGCTCGTACCTCGACTACGCGATGAGCGTGATCGTCAGCCGGGCGCTCCCCGAGGTCCGTGACGGCCTCAAGCCGGTGCACCGACGCGTGCTCTACGCGATGTACGACGGCGGGTACCGCCCCGAGAAGGGCTACTACAAGTGCGCCCGCGTCGTCGGCGACGTCATGGGCAACTACCACCCGCACGGCGACACCTCCATCTACGACACCGTCGTGCGCCTGGCCCAGCCGTGGTCGCTGCGGATGCCGCTGGTGGACGGCAACGGCAACTTCGGCTCCCCGGGCAACGACCCGGCCGCGGCCATGCGCTACACCGAGTGCAAGATGATGCCGCTCGCCATGGAGATGATGCGCGACATCGACGAGGGCACCGTCGACTTCGCGTCCAACTACGACGGCCGCTCGCAGGAGCCGACCGTCCTGCCCGCGCGCATCCCCAACCTGCTGGTCAACGGTGCCACCGGCATCGCGGTCGGCATGGCCACCAACATTCCGCCGCACAACCTGCGCGAGGTCGCCTCCGGCGCGCTCTGGGCGCTGGAGCACCCGGACGCCTCCAACGAGGAGCTGCTCGAAGCCCTGATCGAGCGGATCAAGGGCCCCGACTTCCCCACCGGCGCGCTGATCGTCGGCCACCGCGGGATCGACGACGCCTACCGCACCGGCCGCGGCTCGATCACCATGCGCGCCGTGGTCGAGGTCGAGGAGATCCAGGGCCGCCAGTGCCTGGTGATCACCGAGCTGCCGTACCAGGTCAACCCGGACAACCTCGCGCTGAAGATCGCCGACCTGGTCAAGGACGGCAGGGTCGCCGGCATCGCCGACGTCCGCGACGAGTCCTCGTCGCGCACCGGCACCCGCCTGGTGGTCGTGCTCAAGCGCGACGCCGTCGCCAAGGTCGTGCTGAACAACCTCTACAAGCACACCGAGCTGCAGACCAACTTCGGCGCCAACATGCTGGCCCTGGTCGACGGAGTGCCGCGCACGCTGTCGCTGGACGCCTTCATCCGGCACTGGGTCAACCACCAGGTCGAGGTCATCGTCCGGCGCACCACCTTCCGGCTGCGCAAGGCCGAGGAGCGCGCCCACATCCTGCGCGCCCTGCTGCGCGCCCTGGACATGATCGACGAGGTCATCGCGCTGATCCGGGCCTCGGCGAGCGCCGACGCGGCCCGCACCGGCCTGATGGGGCTGCTCTCCATCGACGAGCTCCAGGCCAACGCCATCCTGGAGATGCAGCTGCGCCGCCTGGCCGCCCTGGAGCGCCAGCGGATCATGGACGAGCACGACGAGCTGCAGCGCAAGATCGACGAGTACAACGCGATCCTGGCCTCGCCGACCCGCCAGCGGGAGATCATCTCCGAGGAGCTCACCGCGATCGTCGAGAAGTACGGCGACGAGCGGCGCTCCACCCTCATCCCGTCCGACGGCGACCTCTCGATCGAGGACCTCATCGCCGAGGAGGACATCGTCGTCACGATCACCCGTGGCGGCTACGTCAAGCGGACCCGCTCCGACCTCTACCGCTCGCAGAAGCGCGGCGGCAAGGGCGTGCGCGGAGCGCAGCTCAAGCAGGACGACATCGTCGACCACTTCTTCGTGACGACGACGCACAACTGGATCCTGTTCTTCACCAACAAGGGCCGGGTCTACCGCGCCAAGGGCTACGAGCTCCCGGACGCCGGGCGCGACGCCCGCGGCCAGCACGTGGCCAACCTGCTGGCCTTCCAGCCGGATGAGCACATCGCCCAGGTGATGGCCGTGCGCACCTACGAGGACAAGCCCTACCTGGTCCTCGCCACCCGGGCCGGCCTGGTGAAGAAGTCCGCGCTGAAGGACTACGACTCCCCGCGCTCCGGCGGCCTGATCGCGATCAACCTGCGCCAGGACGAGGAGGGCCGGGACGACGAGCTGATCGGCGCCGAGCTGGTCTCCGCCGAGGACGACCTGCTGCTGGTCTCCAAGAAGGCCCAGTCGATCCGCTTCACCGCGACCGACGACGCGCTGCGGCCCACCGGCCGCGCCACCTCCGGCGTCAAGGGCATGGCCTTCCGCGAGGACGACGAAATGCTCTCGATGAACGTCGTCCGCCCGGGAACGTACGTGTTCACCGCGACCGACGGCGGGTACGCCAAGCGCACGGCCGTGGACGAGTACCGTGTCCAGGGGCGTGGCGGCTACGGCACCAAGGCGGCGAAGATCGTCGAGGGCCGGGGCTCCCTGGTCGGCGCGCTCGTGGTCGACGACACCGACGAGATCATGGCGATCACCCTTTCGGGTGGGGTGATCCGCACAAGGGTTTCCGAAGTTCGTGAAACCGGACGTGACACCATGGGCGTCCAACTGATCAACCTCGGTAAGCGCGACGCGGTCGTGGGCATGGCCCGCAACGCGGAAGCCGAGGACGAGGAGACGGTGGAGGACGAGGTCGCGGACACCGCGTCCACCGAAACGGCTGAGGGTGCGGAGACGACGGCCGGCGGCGACGCCGAGGTCTGAACCGAACCACGGGCCGGTGCCGTCGCGTCCTGATAGAGGGGCGTGGCGGCACCGGCCGCCCACCAGTTCCGGGCAATCCCGCCGGGCGCTGGATGACGAGTGACGAAGCAGGACGGTGCCGCCGTCCTGGTGGGAAGTGCGGGAGGACCAGGTGAGTGGAGCCACGGGTGCTGCGGGAGGGCCCTCCGGCGGCCGTCCGGGCGCGCAGGGCGGGGGTGGGTACGGCGCGCAGCAGCCGCCGGCCGAGCACTCGGCCGCGTCCACCTCGCTGATGCCACCGGTCGGCGGGGCGGGGCAGGGCGGCGCGACCTACGGCGGGCAGACGCCCCCGCCGCCGGGCGCTCCGGCGCCGGGCGCGAGCGGATTCTCGCAGCCGACCACCTATGCCAAGGGGCAGCCGACCCCGGCCCGGGGCACCCGGACCAGCGGCAACACCCCGCCCGGCGGCACGCCCGTCCCGGGCGCGGCGCGCCGGCCGGCCGCCCCGGCCGCCCCCGCGGCGGCCGCCGGTGTCGGCCTCGGCCGGACCCGCAAGGCCCGGCTGCGGGTGACCAAGGTCGACCCGTGGTCGGTGATGAAGGTCAGCTTCCTGCTGTCGCTGGCGGTCGGGATCATCATCATCGTGGCCGCGGCGGTGCTGTGGATGACGCTGGACTCGCTCGGCGTCTTCGACTCGCTGACCAAGACCCTCAAGGACGTCACCGGCTCGGACAGCGCCGGCGGCCTCAACCTGATGGACTACGTGGGCTTCGGCAAGGTGATGACCTTCACCTCGCTGATCGCCGTGGTCGACGTCGTCCTGCTGACGGCGCTGTCCACGCTCTCGGCGTTCATCTACAACGCGGCGGCCGGCTTCACCGGCGGCGTCGAGCTGACCCTGGCCGAGGAGGACTGACCCCGGTCGGATCCTGACCCCTGGTCAGTTCGCCGTCCACGGACGGAATGGACGGGCCCCGCAGGCTGTTGCAGCCTGCGGGGCCCGTCGGCATTTCGGGTGACAGCCGGCCGCCCGCGGCGTGCCGCCCGGGAGCGGGCCGGCCGCGGTGGGATTAGCTGGGTGGCGCCCGGTCCACGCCTGGGAGTGCCGCAGGCCGCCCCCGGTCCGCCCGGCCGGGTCAGGAGACGTTCCGCAGGACGGCTGGACGGAGGCGCGCGGTGGCGAAGCTCGCAGGTCAACTGGTCGAGGCCCTGGACGGGCTGTTGGGGGTTCCGGTACCGCTGCGGGTCCAGGCCTGGGACGGCAGCGTCGCCGGGCCGCCGGGAGCCCCCACGGTCGTCCTGCGCAACCGCCGGGCGCTGCGCCGGCTGCTCTGGCAGCCGGGCGAGCTGGGCCTGGCCCGGGCGTACGTCGCGGGGGATCTGGAGATCGCCCCCGGCACCGACCTCTACGAGGTGCTCTCGGCCGTCGCCCGGTTCGTGGAGCGGCCGGAGATCCGCCGCCTCGACCTCGGCCCGCGGGACGTGCTCGGCGCCAACGGGCGCCGCGTCCTCGCGGCCGCGCTGCGGGCCGGGGCGCTCGGCCCCGAGCCCACGCCGCCCCCGGAGGAGGTCCGCAAGGCCCGCGGGCGGCTGCACAGCCGCAGCCGGGACCGCGCGGCCATCAGCCACCACTACGACGTCGGAAACGACTTCTACGGGCTCGTCCTGGGCTCCTCCATGGTCTACTCGTGCGCCTACTGGACCCCGGAGGCCAAGAGCCTGGAGGCCGCCCAGGAGGCCAAGCTCGACCTGATCTGCCGCAAGCTCGGCCTACGGCCCGGGATGCGCCTGCTGGACGTCGGCTGCGGCTGGGGCTCGCTGCTGCTGCACGCGGCCGAGCGCTACGGCGTCACCGCGGTCGGCGTCTCCATCTCGCGGGAGCAGGTCGCGCTGGCCCGCCGGCGGGTCGAGGAGGCCGGCCTGGCCGGGCGGGTGGAGGTCCGGCTCCAGGACTACCGGGAGATCGTCGACGGCCCGTTCGACGCGATCTCCAGCGTCGGGATGGCCGAGCACGTCGGCTCCGAGCAGTACCGGGTCTACGCCGAGGGCCTGCACCGGCTGCTGGTGCCCGGCGGCCGGCTGCTCAACCACCAGATCGCCCGCCGCCCCGACCACCCCGGTGAGCCGCACCGCACCAGCCCCTTCATCGACCGCTACGTCTTCCCCGACGGCGAGCTCTCCCCCGTCGGTTCCACCGTGGCCCGGCTGGAGGAGGCCGACTTCGAGGTCCGGGACGTCGAGTCGCTGCGCGAGCACTACGGGCTGACCCTGCGCGAATGGGTGGCCAACCTGGAGGCGCACTGGGGCGAGGCGGTCCGGCTGGTCGGCCGCGGCCGGGCCCGGGTCTGGCGGCTGTACATGGCCGCCAGCGCGCTCGCCTTCGAGGAGAACCGGATCGGGATCAACCAGATCCTCGCCGTCCGCAGCACCGAGGAGGGCGCGGCCGGCCTCCCGGCGACCCGCGAGGAATGGCTGCTGCGCCCGGCCGCCGGAGCGCCGCCGCTGGTCGGCGGGGTGCCCGCCGGGAACCCCGCCGGCCCGGATTTGGGAGATCGGCCATCGGTCCGCTAATCTTTCAGTGCGGCAAGGGCCTATAGCTCAGACGGTTAGAGCGCTTCCCTGATAAGGAAGAGGCCACAGGTTCAAGTCCTGTTAGGCCCACCACCGCGAAGGGTCCGGAGTGATGCACTCCGGGCCCTTCGGCGTTTTCCCCCGTCGTTCCGGGAACCGCGTGCCCCGCCGGGCTGTTCTCCCGGGAGGGAACGTGTGGAGGGATGGTGACGACATGGCGATCTTCTGGGCGATGAGCATCCCCGGACTGATCTGCGCCCTGGTGGTGCTCGCGGCGGTCGACCAGCTCGCGCTGCGGGCGCGCCGCTCACGCTGGGTGCCGTGGCGGGGGACCGGCCGGGAGGGGCAGATCTCGGCCACCGGTTTCGAGCAGCTGCACGCGCAGTTCGCCGCCGGCAAGCAGCACGAGCTGGACGAACGCGGCACGACCCTGATGCTGCGCGACGAGGAGGGCGAGGGGGCGCCGCCCCGGACCAGGGTGGACCTGGCGGGCGGGAAGGCCGTGGTGGTGACGCCGTCGAACCGGCAGCCCGACCGCTCGTCGGACCATCCGTCCGGCGCCCCGCTGGGCACGCCGTAGGGCCCGGCCGGGGAGGGCCGGCCGTACGGCAGGAGGTGCGGCGTCAATCCTCCGCCCGGACCGCCGGGTTGGCCGCAGCGGTGGCTGGTCACGATTGGGACACCGGTGTGTATCATCGGCCGCAAGGGCAGTCTGGCACCCGGCAGCCCGTTCGCGATCGAAACACATCTGGACTCGTCGGCCCGGTCAGTCCGGCCGGAGCACCGGCTCTTGAGTCCGCCAACGCAAGAAGGACGAGGTCCCGCGGTGAAGAAGCTTCTCCTGGTCGCCCTGGTCGCCCTCGGCGGCTTCTTTGTCTACCGTCAGGTCCAGGCGGACCGCGCCGAGCAGGACCTGTGGACCGAGGCCACCGACCCGGTTCCGGCCGGTCGCTGAGCCCGGACGATCCGACGATCAACGATCTTCGGAGGCGCTTCACCGCGCCTCCAGGGCCGGCCGGCCCGGTCACCCGACCGGATCGGCCGGATCCCAGGCACCGCCCGGACGCCGCCTCGGCGGCAGGTCCGGTCGGCCCGGGGGTAGGGCGCCGGGAACGGCGCCGGAACCCGGTACGCTAGTGCCCGTCGGCACCTGCGGTGCCGTCGAGGGGCATTAGCTCAGTTGGTAGAGCGCTGCCTTTGCAAGGCAGATGTCAGGAGTTCGAGTCTCCTATGCTCCACAGCTCATCGCAGTCGTGACGCCGATCGGCCGCTGACCTGAATCCCGGTC
>NZ_JBHXML010000108.1:0-23126 GCF_042720345.1 Kitasatospora sp. NPDC058478
CCGGCCACGCACTCCCGGTCACGTTCAGTACACCCTCAAAGTGGCCTGGCACCCGCCCCTACCTGCGGAAACGCCCTAACTCACCGGCATTGCAGGTCAGGGGAACTTTTCACCCCGAAGGCCCAAAGATTCCACAGCGCCTACGAGGAGGGGCTGCCGGCCGTCCGCTACCTCATGCGCGAACTCGAACTCCTGCGTGAGCACTTCTCCCCCCACGGGGTGGAGCTGCTGGCCGACCTGCGCCACCAGACCGACCAGCTGTAGTGCCACGCTGAGCGGAACCGAACCACGGAGGGTCAAGTGCTTGATCACCTCATCACTCACGACGACAACCTGCGGATGGTCCCCACCGACCGGAACGAGCTGACCACCGCGGTCGGCCAACTCCACGAGGAACTGCGGGCCTTGCCCGAGGAGGCAGACCCCGCTCGTACTCGGGTCCTGACCAGATGGATCGGCATCGGCCAGATGTGCCTGGGCCACCATGAGGAGGCCCGGACGTTCCTCCGGCAGTCGCTCGACCTCGCCGCAGCGATCGGCAACACCCGGGCCGTCCTCGCCACCGGGCTCAACCTCGGCGACGCGCACCGCTACGCCGGTGACGTGCAGGGTGCGGACGCGCTCTACCGCAGCGCGCTGAACACCGCGCGGAGCGAGCACCCGGAGCTCCTTGACTTCGCGCTCCAGCACACCGGAAAGCACCTCATGGAACGCGGCGACCTCGCAGGCGCACAGGCCCGTCTGCAAGAAGCGCTGCGCCTGCGGATCGCCAAGGGGGACACCGGGCTGGTCGATTCCACACAGGCCGCACTCGACCGGGTCGAGCTGCTGATCGGCCAGGCCGACGCGTCGGCGGCAGACAACGCGGCACCGCGCCAGCGGAGCGGCCAGTGGACCGCATAGCTCCAGTCCCGCACCACGGCCCAGACGCCGGCCCGGTGGGCACTCGAATGCGACCTCGCCGCAGGTGACTGCGCCGTATTCGACGGCGCGCTCACGCCGCACGGCCGGACGCCGCTCAGCGCCGGAGAGAGCGTCATCCTCATCTCCTTCGGGTTCCGCGCGCGCGACCAGGCTTCGCGCACGGTCACGAACCTTCCGCCGGCCCCTGCGTAGCGCCGGTGCGCCCTACGCCTTCCGCCCGCCGCTGACCATCTCGCACCCCCACCGCCCTCAACCCCCAGCGGCGGGCCCGCCTCCGCCCTGCGACTGCTCCCGCTGCCGCAGGGCGGACGACGATGCCCTGAGAAACACGCGCCGCAGGGCGGTAGAAGGGGCCACGCCAGGGTCGTGACCCCCACCACCTCGGCCTGTTTCCACAGGTCGAGAACAAGGTGCAAGGGTGGTACGTCTTTCCGGAATGCGGCTCAGACGAGCACGACCCGGCGCCCCCGGGTGTGGCCGGCGTGGCTGTCGATGTGCGCTGCCGCGGCCTCGGCGAGCGTGTACGACTTCTCGACCGGAATGTGGAGCCTGCCCCGCGCGATGAGGTCGACGGCCTCGGCGAGCGCCTCCGGCATGCTCCCGGCCACGCCGGAGAACCGGACGCCGAACTGCGGCGCCCCGAGATCGGCGATGGAGACCACCTTCTGCGGATCCCCGGTCAGCTCGACGAGTTCGCGGATCACGCCCGAACCGGCCAGGTCGAGCGCCGCGTCGACCTGGCCGAGTTGCCGCACCCGCTCGACCCAGCCCTCGCCGTACGTCGTGGCGACGGCACCCAGGCTGCGCAGGTAGTCCTGGTTCGCGGCGCCGGCCGTGCCGATCACCGTGATGCCGCGGTCGCGGGCGATCTGCAGCACTGCCGAGCCGACTCCCCCGGACGCGCCGCTGGCCAGCAGCGTCTGCCCGGGCCGCACGCCGACCTGACGGATGATGCGCAGCGCGGTCTCCACCACGGAGGGATAGCCGGCCGCCTCTTCGAACGTCAGCCCTTCGGGCATCCGGGCCCAGGCCGACAGCACGGCGAACTCGGCGTAGGTGCTCAAGCCCTCGCCGAACACGTGGTCGCCGGCCTCGATCCCGTCGACGCCCTCGCCGACCTCGTCGACCACCCCCGAGGCGTCCTGCCCGACGCCGGAGGGCAACTCGATCGGATGGGCCTGGAGGAACTGGCCTTCGCGGATCCTCCAGTCGACGGGGTTGACGCCCGCCGCCCGTACGGCGATGCGGATCTGGCCGGGGCCCGGGTGGGGCCGCTCGGCGTCGACGAGCTGCAGAACGTCCGGCCCGCCGAACTCGGCGAAGCTCACCTTCTTCATGTTCTTCATGCGATCGACCGTAGCACTAACGGTTAGTGTTTCGGAACTGTTCCACCTTCGTATCTGCTAGCGTGAGGGCATGACCGTGCCGCCCGGACGCCGCGAACGCAAGAAGGCCGCGACCCGCCAGAAGATCGCCGACACCGCCCTGCGGCTCTTCCTGGAACGCGGGTACGACGCGGTGGGAATCCGGGACGTGGCCGCCGAGGCCGACGTGGCCGTCACCACGCTCTTCTCCCACTTCGCCTCGAAAGAGGCCCTGGTGTTCGAACGGGACGACGACTTCGAGCAACGCCTCACCCAGGCGGCCACCGGCCGGGCACCGCACGAGCCGCTCATCCCCGCGCTGCGCCGCGAGATCCACGCCCTGGTGCGCCATTGCACGGCGGACGCCGCCGCCCCGATCTGGCGCATGATCGAGGAATCACCTGCCCTGCGGGAGTACGAGGATTCGATGAGGCTGCGCCACGCGGACTCGCTGGCAACGGCCATCGCCACCGACCTCGGCCTGCCGCAGACCACGACGGCCTGCCGGGCGATCGCGAGGTTCGCGATCGACGCCTACACGCTGGCCCGCGAGGCGGCCGATCCGGAGGCCGCGGTGGACGAGATCTTCCGGATGATCGAGGCGGCCTGGGAGGTCACCGGCCCTGCTCGACGCGCGTGAAACGTCGCGGAGCAGCCCTGCGCTCGACGCGCGTGAAGCATCGCGGAGCAGCCCCACAACCGCACTGAAGGTCCCTTCGACAAATCGGAGGGACCTTCTTGTCTGCAACACATCTACTGCGGTTATTTGTGTTCAGGATCCGGGGCTGCAAGGGTGTTGCACCATGAGGATCACGATCACCGTGGAGAATCCGACCCCCGAGGCGCTGGAGAAGCTGCTCGCCTTCGCCACCATGCCGGACGCCGTCGTGACCGCGCTGCCCGACGACCGCTGGACACCGGAGCGGGCCCGCTCGTACTACGACCGCCTGCCGCCCCGGGCGCAGCAGATCCTGCTTCAGGTCGTCGAAGGCGACGGCGAGTGTGCCGCAGAGGAGTTGAAGGCGAACGGCCGCAGCCTGCGGGGATCCACCGGCGCGTTCCGCCGCGTCCTCTCCGAGGGCAAGCGGACCGGCCTCTGGCCGGACGCCCTGCCCGTGCCGCTGGTGTCCCACGTCGTCGGCGGGCAGCTCAAGAAGCTCGAAATGCCCGGATTCGGCACCGACCAGTACCCGTACTCGGCCTTCGAGGAGGGACTGCGCGACGCGCCGGCCCGCGATCGCTGATCGCCCGGGAAACCGCTCAGGCACGCATCCCCATCAGTCAGTTGTCGCTGTTGACGTTGGTGAGGGCGGCGCTGTAGCCCGTGGAACAGTACAGGGTGTCGGAGCCGTCGCCGGTGTGCCAGCGGCCGTTGATCGTCTGCCGGATGCCCTTGACGCTGTCGCTCTCGCAGATCAGGACGAGTTGCCAGTGGTTCTTCGGGGCGCTGGTCTGGCAGTTGACGGAGCCCCAGTTCTGGCCCTGGTTGGTGACGCAGTAGGAGATCGCCGAGGCTGACGGCGCGGCGATCAGCCCCGCTCCCATGAGCAGTGCCGCCCCGGTGCCGATGGCTGCGATTCGACGCATGACCTTCTCCTTGTCGTAGATCCGACACAGCATGTGCGGTCAGCATTCCGAAGATGTGAATGCGTGTATACATGAACAGCACAACTGGCCGAAACCGACCCTTCCGCTTCGCTCCGGAGGCGCGCCGGCCTGCGGTGCAGGTGAGGGTACGGGGAGGGCGTAGCAGTCTGGTGACATAGCAGGGTCTGTTTCGTCGACTGCTCACACTAACTTCGTTCCTGTACGCAGCCACGTTGCTCCTGGCCCCCGCAGGAGAGGCCACGGGCAACGAGCTGTTCCTCACCCGTACTTCGCTCAGGAGCACCGCATGTCGACCTTAACAAACCGTCGCTCGTCCGCCGTCCGTACGCTGGCCGGCTCCGCCCTGGCGGCCGCTCTGCTGGTGTCCACCGCGACAGCTTGCTCCAGCCCGTCCCCCGCGCCCGGCACCGCCGCACCGGCCGCCGCGCCCACCACGCCCAGCGCGCAGGGCACCACCCCGCCGGCCGCCGCGCCCAGCGCTCCCACCACGCCCGACGCCGCCGCGCCGGCCAGCACTCCGGCCGCGCCTCCCGCGCCCGGCACCGCCGCTCCGGCCGCCACGCCCACCGCGCGCCACACCACCACCACGCCGCCGGCCGCCCCGCCCAAGGGGACGTCCCCGGTCCGCACCCAGAAGCTGGTGGACGGCAGCACGGCCGAGATCCGCGCGACCGACAACCAGAACTACACCGCGAAGATCGTCAACAACGGTACGGAGTACGGCACGTTGGAGACGCACGACTCCGACGCCGGGGTCGACTTCAACGACATGTTCATCGTGCTCTCGCTGGACGGCACGGCCCACTCCTGGATGGGCGGCGGGCACCAGGGGCCGGGCACGTTCAAGCTCGCGGGCGGCTGGACGGCCAAGGTCACGAAGATCGGCGAACTCCACTACCGCGCGCAGATCCTCGGCAACGACGGCGCGGTGAACGGCACGCTGGAGGCGAACCAGCAGGACGCCGGAGCCGTCGCCAACGGCGTGTACATGGTGCTCAGCACCGGCGGCGAGATCAGCGCCAAAATGTGAACATGAACAAGATCGTGCTATGAACGCCCAGGAACCCGTCGGCGGGCCGCCGGCGGAAACCTCTTGGACCGCCCGGCCAGCCGAACGAGTGAAGCCGGCGGCGACTGCTCCCCGCGCGGCCTCGCCGCCCACGCGGGCGTCAGCAGCAGGCTCGAAGCCCGCCTGACGACCGTGCTCGAACAGGCTCTCGCCGCCCGTGCGCTGGGCTCCGCCACCCTGCCGACCGCCGTTCGCGACCGACTGGAGGGCGTACCCGACACGGCGGCGCGGTGCTCGAAAACTCCCCGTTCGCCCCGGGCGCGCCCGGAGGTGGCCTGCTTGAACCCCCCGTGCGAACAGCGCCATCATCTGTCCCCTGCCGACCGCACGGCCGCCCCAACTCGGCTTCCCTGAGGCTGATTCGGCCCGCCCCGGCGCGCCGGCAGGAGGAGCGTCCCGGCGCCCCCGCTCAGCAGCCCTGTCGGCCCGAGGGAACGAGGAGTCCGCGCAGTGATCGACTTCAAGGTGCTGACCGCACTGGCCGCCCACGAGGACATCGAGCGGATCGGCGTCGGCGTGGTGGTCCGCGACGCCTCCGGCCGGATCCTGCTGATCCGCCGGGCCGCGCACGACGCCCTCCCCGGCCTGTGGGAGTACCCGGGCGGCGGCCGGGAGGACGGCGAGGGGATCGGCGGCCGGGAGAGCGGCGAGGGGATCGAGGCGGGCGCGGCCCGGGAACTGGCCGAGCAGACCGGGCTCGCCGGGCTGCCGCTGGAGTACGCGCGAAGCCTGGACCTCACCGACCGGAACGGCCGGCGGGTACGGCAGTTCGTGTTCACCGCCGTCGTGCCGGACGGCACCCCGGTCACGCTGTCGGCCGAGCACGACGACCACCAGTGGGCCCGTCCCGACCAGCTGCCGCAGGCCGGCGACGGAGAGCGCAAGGTGATCGGGTGGCTCACCCGCCGCCTGGCGATCCCGGGCTGGCGGCCGGTCGGCAGCTACCTCACCACCGTCGCGCGGCCCACGGTCTACGGATGCTTCCTGGTCACCGACCCGGACGACCGCGCCCTCGGGATGCGCTCGACCATCAACCCGGCCGTGTGGAGCCTCCCCGGCGGCAACGTCGAACACGGCGAGGCCCCGTTCGGCACGGCGCTGCGCGAGGCCCGGGAGGAACTCGGCCTCGACCTCGCCGCGGAGAACCCCGAGGTGATCGCCCGGCGGCGCCTGGTCGCGGTCGTCCACGAGCAGGCCGGCACGGAGTACCCGGTGCCGGTGTGCGGATACGTCTTCGACGGCGGCGTCCTGACCCCGGAGCAGCAGGCCCGCATCCGGCTCGACCCGGCCGAGCACACCGAGTGGCGCTTCGAGACCGCCCACGACTGGTGCGACCTGATGCCACCGGACCGCTACCAGCGGCTCCTCCAGGTGCTGCGCGCCCACCGCTGCGGCACGCCGCTGTACCTGGAACGCCCCTCCCCGGAGGGCGAGTTCGAAGGAATCATGGTCCTCGTCACCGACCGGCACGGCCGGCTGCTGATGCACCACCGCGACGACAAGCCGGGCATCGCCTGGCCGGGCTACTGGACCCCCATCGGCGGCTGGCGCGAGGGCGTCGAGACCCCGCAGGAGAACGCGGCGCGCGAGGTCCGCGAGGAAGCCGGCATCGAGATCACGGGGCTCCGGATCCTGCCCGGCCCGCACCACGAGTTGGTCTCCCCGCTCATCCACGTCCTGCACGCCGCCTGGGACGGCCCGGAGGAGGACCTCCGGCTCGGCGACGAGGGCCTGGCCGTCCGCATGGTCCCCCTGGCCGAGGTCCTCGACCTCAAGGTCCCGCCGTACCTTCAGCACTACCTGCCGCTGCTGGCCGACGGGGCCGACCAGTCCGCGCGGAGGACCTCGTGAACCAGCCCGGGCGCAGCGAAACCGGCCAGAGCGAAACCGGCCGGTCGGGCCGCCCGGCCCCGTCGCAACCGTCGGCCTGAGGATGGCCGGCCGCCACCGCCGCCCGCCCGAGCCGCAGCTGCCGGCCGACACCGATGCCCGGCTGCGGGCCATCGCCGACCAGCGGCCCGTCGTGGAGGAAGGCATCGTCACCTTCCCTGCCAGCACCGTCCCGTACGCCTACCGCACCGTGCACCGGCCCGACGGCGGCACCGACCGGCACCTCGTCCGCCTCGACCTGCCCCGGCGACCACCCGGGTGACCGGCTCGGCAGCCCGTTCCTGACGATCCATCACGGGTGGACCGCCATCCAGGACCCGCCCCCGCCCCGAACGGCTACCTCTGTCCGACCCGCTGTCGGCCGGTTCGCCGGGAGGCGGCCACGACGGAGAAGGCGTACTCCCGCATCCGGAGCTCGTAGGCGCGTACGCCGTCCACCAGCGGCGCGCCGGAGGCCGCGGCCCCGGCCAGGGCCCGCGTCAGCTCGGCGGCGTCGCGGATCGCGGTGTTCGCGCCCATCGCCAGCACCGGGCTCATGGCGTGGATCGCGTCCCCGAGCAGGGTGACGGGGCCCGGCTCCCACGGCGGTACGGGGCTCGCCGTGGAGATGCGCAGCGGGAACAGCGAGTCGGTCTCCCAACGGTCCAGGAGGCGGTGCACGTCGGGGTGCCAGTCGTCGCCCACCAGGCGTCCGGCCAGCTCGCGCAGCGCGGGGCCGTCGAGACCGCGCAGCGCCTCGAACGAGGGCATGGCGGGGTGGTCCGCCGGCGCTCCCACCAGGCAGGCGACGTAGTCGCCGACGGGGGTGAGGGGGACGGGCGGTGTGTGTGCCGGGCCGGCGGCGCCGGGAGGGCGGGCGAACCGCACGGGCCCGAACCCGACGTGCGGACTTCCCTGCCCACCGGTCACCACGGTGAAGATGCTGTCGAACACCCATGGCGGCAGCGCGGCCGCCTCCGCCCCTCCGGCCTCTCCAACCCCGGTATCCGGCGCATCCGGCGCGTCCAGCGGGATCCTGCCGTAGATCAGGCGCAGTCCGGCGTCCTCGACCCGGGCGTGCGGCAGCAGCTGCCGGCGTACTGCCGATCCGACCCCGTCGGCGCCGACCAGGAGGTCGGCACTCGCACTGCGGCCGTCGGCGAACCGCGCGGTGACCGCTCCGTCCTGCTCCCTCTCCCAGCTCAGCAGTTCCGCGCCGTAGCGCACGGTGTCCGCCAGGCCGGAGAGCAGGATCTGGCGCAGCGTCGGCCGGTTGAACGCGTACGAGCGGTACGGGCGGTACGGGCGGGCCGTGCCGTCGGCGGGGTCGGGGTCCGGCGCGGTGGGCCGGTCCGCGAGCGTGCCCAGGTGGCGGTCGCGGACGGAGACCCGGGCGGGCGGCGAGGCCGCGGTCGCCAGGCCCAGCCGGAAGAGGTGCTCCGGCAGGCAGTGTTCCAGGCCCGCGAGCCCGGGTTCGTCGAGCTGGACGCGGTAGCCCTGCGGCCTCGCGTCCGGGTGCGGGTCCCGCTCGTACACGGCGACGTCGAAGCCGCGGGCGCGCAGCCCGTGGGCGAGGGTGAGGCCGCCGAGTCCGGCGCCGGCGATGATGACACGGTGCTGGTGCACAGTCTTCTGCCTTCGTTGTGGTCACGAAGGAAGCACTGGGGTTCCGCGAAGGGAACAAACACCGCGAGGGCGCCGCTCAGAAACACCATTCAGGAGCGATTTTTCGCGCATTCCGTTGAATCTGGACCCACAGTAGCAGCGAGCCGCGAGGTGCGGGATCGCCGAGCGGGCCCTCGGCAGCAGGCCGGGGGCCCGCCCGGCTGTGGCAGTCCCCCGCCAGGCCGCTGCGGGTGCGCCGACGGCCGCCTCGGCGCACCGTGGACCCATGGCCCTCATCGGGCCGCCGGGGCCTGCGGACGCCTGGGTGATCTCGGGGCGCGAAGAGCCGGTGGAGCCGCCAGGCCCCGCCCCGCAGGGCGCTTCGGACGTGCTCGGCGCCCTCGGGCCGAACGCCGCCGCCCTGTCCGGCACCGTCGGCAGCCGGCCGGGCACACGTCGTATGCGTCGCCGGGGCGACGGACCGGATCACCGACCAATCACGCGAATGTCTCGAAAGGGAAATCCGCCATGTCCTACCCAATGGCTCACTACTGGGGCGAATCGGGCGAGAATGCGGCAAATCTCCGGTTCGGCGCCGCCGCGCCGGACGTGTTGATCGGCGCGGGGGGCACAAGAGTCCACTACCTGGTCGACACGCCCTCCGCCAACAAGACGTTCGGCCTGTACCGACTGGACATGGGGCCCCGGCCGACAGGCCCCGCTCCACATTTCCACCGGACCATGTCCGAGTCGTTCTTCGTCCTGTCCGGGATCATGCGCCTGTACGACGGCGAACGGTGGATCGACGCCGAGGCGGGTGACTTCCTGCACGTGCCGGAGGGCGCCGTGCACGGCTTCCGCAACGAGTCCAACGAGCCGACCTCGATGCTGATGCTCTTCGTGCCCGGCGTGCCACGTGAATCGTTCTTCGAGGAGATCGCGGAGATCGCGGCCCGAAAACGCCCGATGAGCGACGCGGAATGGGCCGAACTCTACGGCCGGCACGACCACTTCCTGGCCTGACCTGCCCGTCCGGCCGGGGGTCGGCCGGGACAGGGAGACCCTGGACCGGGCCCGGGCGGTAGAGCCTGCGGCCTGCGGCTGTTCCCCGCCCTCGGGACGGGCGCGGCCGGTGTCAGCCGAAGCACCGGACAGTCGCCGGATCGGCGGGTTCGTAGGGGTGCCACTGGTCCGCGGCGGGGCGGCCGGTGGCGACGAAGGCGGCGATCGCGCGGGAGAAGGTGTCGCCGAGCGAGCGGACGGCGGCGGTGGCCTCGCCGAGCATGGGGCTGTCGGGGTAGGCGTCGAAGGTGTCGAAGAAGAAGGGGAGTTCGACGCAGTGCGCGGCGCCCAGGCCTGCGGGGTCGGGTACCGGGGCGCGGTCGAACCGGTAGACGTAGGTCGGGTTTCCGGCCGCGGCGTGGCGGTCGGCGATGGCGAGGGTGTCGTCACGGAAGACGAGCCCGGTCTCGAACTCGGTGAGGATGTCGGCCGGGGTCGCGTTCGGCTGCCGGGCCGCGATGCGGTCGTACCGTTCGTCGCCGCGGTCGGCCTGGCCGGCCGCGATCGAGCGGGCCCGGTCGGCGGTGATCTCCCGGATGCGGGGGTCGAAGGCGAAGAAGGAGGTCATCTCGTTCCTGGTGGTGCCGGTCAGCAGGCCTTTGCCGTCGAGGCGTCCGTCGACCACCGCCTGCTGCCACGTCGAGGGGATCCCGGAGGCGCCGAGGACGGGGTACATGGGCGGGGCGACGCTGCCCGGGCGGGCGGCGTCGCGGGAGAGCTGCTGGTAGGCGGCCAGGAGCCGGTCGGCCGGGACGGCGCGCAGCGCGGCACCCCGGTCCCGGGTGCCGTCCGGGCCGAGGAGGCCGAGGATGCCGAGGAAGCGCCGGGCGTGGTCGCTCGCCTCCTCGGGGTCCTGCGGGGCGAGCCCGAAGGGACCGCTCTGGGTGATGACCTGGTTGACGAGCGGGCCGGTGGTCGGGGAGACGGCGAGGTAGAGGGCGGAGAACGCCCCGGCGGACTGGCCGCCGACGGTGAGGCTGCCGGGGTCGCCGCCGAAGGCCGCGATGTTGCGCCGCACCCAGGCGAGGACGGCGGCCTGGTCCTGGGCGCCGAGGTTCTCGATGCCGAGGTCCGGCAGGTAGAGGTAGCCGAGCGGGCCGAGTCGGTAGTTGGCGGTGACGACGACGGCCCGGCCGGCGGCGGCCAGGTGCCGGCCGTCGTACCAGTCCCAGCCGCCGGACCCGCTGGTGAACCCGCCGCCGTGGAACCACACCAGGACGGGCAGGGCGTCCGGGGCGGACCCGTCCGCAGGTGGACGAGGGGTCCACACGTTCAGCGTGAGGCAGCCGTCCTCGTCCCAGTCGGGGGTGCGCGGCCCCATGACCGCTTCGAGCCGGGAGGGGCCCTGCGGGACGGACGGGCCCGGGCGGTCGGCGTTCCGGACGCCCGGCCAGGCGGGGTGCGGCACGGGGGCGGCGAAGCGCCGCTCGCCCACGGGCGAGGCAGCGTAGGGGATGCCGCGGAAGGCGGCGACGCCGTCCTCGACGGTGCCTCGGACGCTGCCGGACTCGATGGTCACGACGGGGCTCTCGATCAGGGTCATCGGTGTCGCCTTCCTTGCAGACGTGGGATGGCTCCGGTCTATCGCTATCGCCATGAGACGGGAAGATGCCGACGGTTCGGCTCTCTCTGCGCGGTCTACGGCACCTGTCGAACTCGGCCGTAGGCGATGCATATCGGCCAAGATCGGATCGTTCCGTCACTATCCGCGCACGCCTCGGATACGCTGCGACAGTCCCGTGTCGGACGTGCACTCACCGGTCCTGGCGAGTCAAGGCCCCTGGTGCGCACGGCCGTTGTCGCCCTGGTTGATCCAGGGGGGCTCAATTGTCATGTCCCGAACCGGAATGGGCCGATGACGGGGACGCCCGACCGGTCGGGCAGGCCGGGGGGCCGGGACCGGATGGAACACAACCAGGGCGGGAGGCCGACCGGCTGATGACACTGGGCATCGACGAACTACGGCAGCGGCTGGCAAGCAGCCAGGGCAAAACGTTCGAGATCACCGGCGAGGAACTCGGGGCGGCCGATCTGGTCTCGCGCCACCTCGGCGATTCGCTGAAGGTCGGCAAGGCGACCGCCGACAGCGACGCCCTGACGGTCCACGGCACCGCCGCGCTGGGGGCAGCGGCCGGCCTGCCGGTCACGGTGGCCTTCACGGCCGACGCCGACGGCAAGCAACTCGTCGGCTTCGACATCGTGTTCACCCTGAGCCTGTGGACCTTCACCACGGCGGCAGCGACCGAGGACTTCACCTACCTGTCCAAGTTCGGCTTCACCCAGCCCAGGTTCGTCCTGCGCGGCGGCGACGTCGGCGCCGTCCTGGGCTGCACGCTCAACGGCGCCGCCTACCGCCTGCCGGTCGACGGCGCCGGCCCGTTGGTGCCGGACGGCGCCGGCGGCGGCGAGCTGCCGGACGTCACGCAGTCCTTCGGCTGCGCCCTGCCCGCGGACCTGGGCTTCCACCTCACCGACGTCTGGCTCCGCTACGTCCAGGACACGAAGACCCTGGTGCTGTCCGGGAGCGCCGCCCTGAGCGGCGGAGCCCCGGCCTCCAGCGTGGCCTGGGCGCTGCTGATCCAGGACCGCGGCGACGCGGGCAGGCGCTACCTCGGCGTGGTGCAGGCGGCCGTCAAGCTGTCGCTGTCCGGGCTGCCGATCATCAAGGCGCTGGTGCCGCCGGCCGACGACCTGGTGATGCAGCACGTGGCCCTGCTGTTCATCACGGAGGGGCTGGACGACACCGAGGTGGCGGACCTCAACAAGGCCCTCAAGGCGGTCAAGGCCGACTTCCCCGCAGGCAACGCGCCCGAGCTCCCGGCCGGCCCGCTGGACAGCGGGGTCACGGCGTCCCTGGCCTACGACCTCGGCGGCACGCCCCGGGAGGCCGTGAAGGTCCGGCTCGGCGAGGCCTCGCGCACCTGGGCCGCCCTGCCGCAGGACAAGGGGCCCAGCGGCAAGGCCGACCAGCCGGCGAAGGCGGAGTCCAGCGGCCCGTTCCGGCTGGGCAAGCTCAACCTCGGCTACGCCAAGGGCGCGATCCAGGTCTCCGCGGACTTCAGCATCAACGCCCGCGCGCTGACGTTCGAGGCGAGCGGCTTCGGGGTCAGCATTCCGCTGGCCGACCCCGGCAAGGCAACCCCCGTGCTCAAGGGCCTGGGCATCAGCGCGAAGGCGGACCCGATCGCGCTGGGCGGCGCGCTGCGCACGAACCCGACTCCGGACTGGCCGGTGCGGTACGACGGCGACGGCATGCTGACGGCGCCCGTGATCAGCGTCGGGATCGCAGGCTCCTACGCCCGCAAGGCGGACGGCACGCTCTCGCTCTTCCTCTTCGGCCAACTCGGCACCGGCACCAACCCGGAGGCCGGCTTCGGCCCGCCGCCCTTCCGGGTCAAGGACGTCTCCCTGGGCTTCGGCTACCACAGCGAGGTCCGCGTCCCGGCGCTGACCGAGGTGGACACCTTCCCCCTGCTCAACCTGACCGGCGGCGCCGACTCGACCCCGATGAAGGTGCTGGACACGCTGACCGGCGGGCTCAAGCCCTGGGTCGCGCCCAAGGACGGCGAGATCTGGGTCGCGGCGGGCCTGCACTGGACGATGTTCGAGCTGGCCGACTTCCGCTCCATGGCACTGGTCGAGTTCGGCGAGTCCCTGGTGATCGCGCTGCTGGGGCTCGGGGAGTTCGACTTCCCCAAGCTGACGGCGGCCGAGCAGAAGGCGGGCAAGGATCCGAAGGTGGCACGGATCCAGATCGCGGCCGAGGCGCTGTACCGGCAGAGCGAGGGCCTGCTCTCCCTGACGGCCCAACTGACCGACAAGTCCTACATCCTGGACAAGAACTGCAAGCCCACCGGCGGCCTCGCGCTCTGCGTCTGGGTGCCTCCGAGCCCGCACGCCGGGGACTTCGTGGTCTCCGTCGGCGGCTACCACCCGGCGTTCGTCAAGCCCGGCCACTACCCCGCCGTACCCCGGCTGGGGATCAAGTGGTCGATCAGCAACACCCTCACCCTGACCGCTCAGGCGTACGCGGCCATCACCCCGCACGCGGCGATGCTGGGCGGTGCGCTGGCGCTGGTCTTCGACACCGGTCCGCTGCGGGCCTGGTTCACCGCGCACCTGGACGCGCTGATCCAGTGGTCGCCGTTCTTCTTCGACGTCGCCATGGGCGTCAGCATCGGGGTGCGGTTCTCCCTCCACGTCTGGTTCGTCCACATCACGATCAGCCTGGAACTCGGGGTGGACGTGGAACTGTGGGGCCCGCCCATCGGCGGCAACGCCACCGTCCACCTGTGGTTCATCAGCTTCCACATCGGCTTCGGCAAGAGCCGCCCGGACCACCTGCCGCCCGTCCCCTGGACCGACTTCCAGTCCCAGCTGCCGCCCAAACAGCAGGCTGTGCAGGCCAATCCGGTCGCCGGGCTGTCCTGGAAGCCCACCGCGCCCTCGTCCCTCGCCCGGGTGGGCGACGACGCAACGGACGCCGGCCCCTGGTACGCCTCCACCCACGGGTTCAGCTTCGTCACCTCCTCGGCGGTGCCGGCCAGCAAGGTGCTCTTCGGCGGCGCCGCCGTGACACCGGACGAGGACCCGCTGCACATCCGCCCGATGCAGCAGGGCGACCTGACGTCCACCCACAGCGTCACGATCACCAAGGACGGCCAGCAGGTCGACCACTCCGGCTGGAGCGCCGAGCCGGTGCGCTCCAACGTGCCGCAGTCGCTGTGGGGCCCGGGCGAGAGCTCGCTGAACGGCACCGGGCTGCTGCCCGGCCGGCTGACCGGCCTGACGGTCACCGTCCCGGCACCGGCCTTCGGCGGACAGCTGACGGTCGCCCCCGGCGTCCTGGACCTCGACCCGCTGCTGCCCCAGGGCGCCCTGCCCCTGGACGCGGGAGCGGCCGCCGTCGGCCCCGTGGCACAGACGAGCACGCAGACCGTGGCCACCATCACCGCCGCCGACAGCGGCATCGCCGCCCCCTCGACCGCCACGAAGCGCGAGGCCCTGCGCGCCCAGCTCGGCGGGCTCGGGTACCTGCTCGACCCCGCCGGCCCGCTGAGCGGCTACGCCGACCTCGCCCGCGGCGACCTGGCCGCCGAGCCGCTTCTCGTCCCGACCGGAAAGTGACCACCTGATGCTCAGTCAAGATTCCGGAACCGCCAGCGGCCTGGAGTTCCACGACAGCCTCGTACCGGCCCTGGAGGCGGGGACCTACCAGATCACCACCGGGCACGCCATCGACGGCCTGGACACCGGCGACTACTTCGCCACCCCGGTGGTGCGCACCCTTGAGGTGCAGGCCGCGCGGTTCGCGCTGCCCGACGGCGCGGTGCACGGGGTGTACCCCACCGACGGCGCCACCGGCACCTTCGACCAGCTGCTGCCGCACATCACCCTGGACACCCCGCCACTGCCCTGGGAGCGCACCCTCACGGGGGCGCCGCCCACCCCCGGGCAGCCGACCGTGCCCTGGCTGGCGGTGCTCCTCTTCGCCGAGGGCGAGTTGCCGGGCGACCCGTCCGCCACCGGCCGCACCGAGACGACGACCGTCGCCGACCTGCTGAACACCCCCGCCACCGAGGCCATCGCCCCCGCGCTGACCGACGTCGAACAGCCGGACCAGGCCACCGAGTGCCGGACGATCGACGTCCCCCCGCAGCTGTTCGCCGCGATCGCCCCTCGGACCGGGGAGCTGGGCCGGCTCGTCCACCTGCGGCGCGGCGAGGACGAGCCCAGCGGGGCGCGCTCACGCGGCGACCGCACCCGGGCCCGCTCGCTGCGCGGCGTCCACCGCGCCACCCCGCCCCGCTGGTGGCACACGCTGCGCGACGGCCCGTCCTACGAGGGGCTGCACGCGGTGGTCGTGGGCAACCGCTTCCCCACCACCACCGGCGGCCAGTACACGGCCCACCTGGTCTCCCTGGAGGGCTTCGCCGCGTACCTCGACGGCAGCACGGTGGCGAGCGCGCCGCTGCGCCTGGTCTCGCTGCGGTCCTGGTCGTTCCGCTCCCTGCCGGACTCCGGGGCGCACTTCGGCACCCTCGTCGAGAACCTGGCCGCACCCGGCAGCCAGGACGCCGCCGCGCTGGGGCTGCGGCTGCCGCCGAACGGCGCCACCGGCGAGGCCGGCGACCGGCTCACCCAGGGCTACACCCCGCTGGCCCACCAGCTCGACTCGGGCGAGCAGAGCTACGCCTGGTACCGGGGCCCGCTCACCCCGCTGCCCACCCAGCCGCTCCCGCAGACCGTGGAGCACAGCGCGAACGCGGACGCCCGGCTGGTGTACCTGGAGGAGCACGGCCTCTTCGACGTCAGCTACGCCGCCGCGTGGACCCTGGGCCGCTCCCTCGCGCTCGCGGACCCGCAGTTCCCGCCCGCGCTGATGGCCTGGCGCACGGTGGCCCGGGCCGGCGCCGGCCGGATGCTCGCCGCGCGCGCCCGGACCGGCAGCGGCAGCCTCGCCGGCACCCGGGCCGCGACCGAGCGCCTGGGCGCGGCCGCGGCGATCGGCGCCCGCCCGGCCCGGCAGGCGTTCGAGGCGAGCGCCCTGGGCGGCCTCGCCCACACCCTCACCAGCGCGCTGGCGAGCCCGCTGGACCAGGCCGCCGCCGGCCGGCGGCTGGCCCAGGCGCGACCGGCCCCGCCCCTCCAGGCCGCCGCGCCGTGGCTGCGCGGCCAACTGGCCCGGCCCGAGGCACGCGAGGCACTGCGGGCGGCGACCGGCGACGCCGCGAACCCGGTGCTGGACTGGCTGGACCGCCTCGCCCTGCTCCACCCGGTGCCCCTGGAACAGCTCGTGCCCCGCCAGGAGCTGCTGCCCAACGAGAGCCTGCGCTTCTGCTACGTCGACCGGGCCTGGCAGACGGCGCTCATCGACGGGGCGCTGAGCATCGGCATCTCCGGCAGCCTGGACAGCGACCTCAGCACGCTGCTGCACGACGCCCTCACCGACCTGCCCGCCCGCCTCTCGGGCTTCCTGGTCCGCTCCTGCCTGGTGCCCGGCTGGCCCGCCCTGCGCATGCACCTGTACGCCGGCGAGGACGAACTGACGGTGCTGCGCGCCGACACGGTGGGCGAGGACGTGCTGCTGGTGCTGGCCGACGGCATCGTGGACCGGCTCGTGGTGGCGGAGCCGCCCCAGGGCCTGCACTTCGGCATCCAGGACGGCGACGTCCTGCACCTGCGCAACCTCAAGGGCGACGACATCGGCACCACGCTGCCGGGCGTCCAGCTGCCGCAGGTCAGCGGCTACCTCGACCCGGACACCCGGGTGCTGGACGTCACCCGGATCGGCGACGCCATCACCGCCGCCCTCGGCGACCACGCCCAGGCAGGCGGCCTCAGCGCGGCCGGCTGGGCGATCCAGATGGTCAAGGCAGCCCAGCAGATGACCTTCCAGCGATGACCTTCCAGCGATCCTGACGAAAGCGAGCACCATGCCGAACGACGACAAGGGACCGCTGATCGTCCCGGTCCAGGTCGACGCCCTGGCGGTCAACGACGAAGTCCGCTTCAGCGTGCCGTTCATCCGCTGGCAGGCCAACTTCAACCTGCTGGCGCAGAACCTCCCGCCCGAGGGCGAGCCCTTCGACAACAACCTGGCCGCGCACTGGGACACCGACACCGCCGCGGGCGGCGTCTACCTCCAGTGGCAGCTGCCCCAGGCCCTGCGCAACGGCGCGCACGACCCGGACACCGGCGACACCACCTTCCCGCTGGTGCCCAACCGATGGTTGGTCGTCCGCTACAGCGGCCCGGCCACCGCCCGCACCGCCGACTCCTGGGTGATCGAGAGCGACTGGCTGCCCGCCGACGGCGACACCGCCACCGGCACCACCCCCTACCTGCGCCCCGGCACCGCCAAGAGCGTCCACATCGGACGGCGCACCGCCGCCGCCGACTGGCCGGGCGAGAGCGGCACCCAGGACCCGTACGTCACCGCCGCCGGCCCAGGCCTGCTCACCTTCTCCGCCTTCCAGCCGTTCAACGAGAACG
Source organism: Kitasatospora sp. NPDC058478 (assembly GCF_042720345.1). Classification (NCBI taxonomy): domain Bacteria; kingdom Bacillati; phylum Actinomycetota; class Actinomycetes; order Kitasatosporales; family Streptomycetaceae; genus Kitasatospora; species Kitasatospora sp. NPDC058478. Next base: position 17,497 of record NZ_JBHXML010000108.1, read on the forward strand.
TGCTCTCCCTGCACGACGACCTCGCGGGCGTCGCGGACCAGGACACCCTCGGCTACCTGGTCACCGGCTGGTACTCCGCACCCGGCGCCGACCCGCTGCACGAGGCGACCAGCCTGGCCGCCCTCGGCTGGGCCCTGGCCGCCGACCCCACCGCCGACACCCCGCCCACCGACCGCACCCTCTACACCGGCCAGGTGCTGGGCCTGAGCTGGGACAAGACCGGCAGCGTGCCCGCCTCGGACCGCCCCCAGGGCGTGGACGTGGACGTCGCCGTGGGCAACAGCTCCGTCGACGCGCTCACCGCCCTGCTGGTGGCCAAGGGCACCGACGCCGACGACGCCGCCCGGCTGGAGGCGCTGGCGCACGGCCTGCTCGACGGCCTGGACGACGCGGGCACCGAGTCCGTCGACCAGTCCATCCACCGCGCCTGGTTCGGCTCCACCCACGGCGGCTACACCTGGGACCTGGTGGACGGCACCGCCGGCGCCGAACTCTGCGCCCGGCTCAACACCGACCAGGCCGCCCACGACGCCCAGGTGCGCCAACTGGCCGACACCCAGTGGAAGTTGTACGGCGCCTGGTGGCTCAACCGCCTCGACGACGTCCCCGACGCCTACACCGACACGCTGCCCGCCACCCTGAAGCCCAGCGAGCAGGACAGCCTCGCCGCCCGGGTCACGGCACTGGCCGCCGACATCGCCGCCCGCCGCGACCCCCGCTCCGGGCACCAGCAGCCGATCCCCTGGGGCGCCACCGACGAGGACCTCGCCACCGCCGCCCAGGCCTACCTGACCGCACACGGCGCCGACCCCGCGACCTGCACGCTCAAGCGCTCCCCGCTGGGCGAGTTCCACCACGCGCAGGACCCGGTGGTGCTGCTGAACGGGATCAAGACACCGACCCCGGCCGACCTCACCGCCGCACTGCCCTGCCGCACCCCGGACCAACTGCTCACCCGCATCGACCTGGGCAGCGGCCCCGCCCCCGCCCCGGCCACCGTGCCCGGGCCGGCCCTGACCCACCTGCCCGAGGCCGCCACCCTCGCCACCCTGCTCGGCGAGTTCTGGCTGCTCGACCAGGCCCAGGCCGCCGGCACCCTCGCCGACGCCGTGGCCCACCCCGACCAGCGGGTCACCGGCACCCTCCCCGCCCTCGGCACCAGCAGCTGGCGCCAGCCCTGGAAGCCGCTCTACCTGCTCTACGAGCTGTCCTACTACCCCATCCCGCACGACACCTCCGACGGCGACTGCTGGCAGTTCGACGGCACCCGCTACCACTGGACGAAGACCGGCCCGGCCGACCCGCCCGTCTACCAGTCCTACACGGGGCGGATCTACCTCACCCCGCACGCCACCTTCAACCTCGCCGCCCAGATCAAGCAGTACCGCGCCACCCACCCCGACGCGCCCCAGGACGAGCTCCAGCAACTCGCCGACCAGGTGGCCGGCTGGGACCTGCTCAGCCAGGCCCTCGACGGACTCACCCCGCGCATCACCCTGCGCGACCCGGCCCTCGCCGCCCACCCCGACGACGCCAAGGGCCTGGCCACCCTGATCGGCTCCCAATACCAGAGCACCCCCGTCCCCGGCGCCCTGCCCTCCCGCAGCGGCAAGTGGCCCGCCTCGGACTTCCCGCACCTGCGCGCCGGCCAGTTCTACTTCAACCGGATCGCGGTCGTCGACCAGTTCGGCCAGGTCACCGACCCGATCAACCCGCAGGGCAGCGGCAGCTCCACCGACAACGACAAGAAGCACCTGGTGCTGGCCGAGAGCGTGCGCCCGGACAACGGCGCGACGATCCTGCCGGAGTTCCCCTACCGCTACGCCGAACTGCGCCCCCGCCTCCTGCAAGGAGCCCGGCTCCGCTTCGACGCCGTCAGCGCCACCGACGACAGCCAGGTGCTCGACCTGCACGCGGGCGTCAACCCCGTCTGCGGCTGGCTGCTGCCCAACCACCTGGACGCCGCCCTCGCCGCCTTCGACCCCGACGGCGGCGCGCTCGGCCAGTGCCGGACGGTCTACACCGACGGCGGCCGGCAGCAGGTCGTCTGGGACCCGGCACCGGGCTCCAGCTACCCCACCCTGGACAGCCTCGCCCCCGAACTCCCGCACCTGGCCTCCTTCCTGACCGGCCTGCGCGACGCCGGCCCGTCGGCCCTGGCCGCCACCCTGAAGGCCGTCGACGAGACCCTCTACACCGTCAACCCGCTCGGCGGCTGGGACGACACCACCATGACCGTGCTCGCCGGGCGGCCCCTGGCCCTGCTCCGCACCCGGCTGGCCCTCGAACTCGACGGACCGCCGGTCATGGACCCCAGCTGGGAACAGTGGCAGTACGTCCTGGACCCGAACAGCACCGCGCCCCGGCCGGCCTCCCTGGACTACCGGTGGGGCGTGCGGCTCGGCGCGCTGGAGAACCTCGCCGACGGCCTGATCGGCTACACCAGCGGCGACGACTACACCACCCTGCACACCGTCCACCTGCCGTCGGACGCCCCGTCCTACCTGGCCGGCATCGGCACCGGGTTCCCGCTCACCACCGCCGGCACCCCGCAGTACCTCACCCTGCTCGCCGACCCCCGGGGCGCCGTCCACGCGGTCAGCGACATCCTGCCGGTCTCCGTCTTCACCGTCCCCGCCGAGTTCGTCAGCCCCGCGCTCTCCCGGACGGAGGTCTCCTTCCGCCTCGGCCCGGTCATGACCACCCCGCAAGGCGTCACCGGCGCCGACGGCAGCCCCGCCACCGGCTGGGTCCTGCCCCGCCCCCCGGCCCGCCACGGCGACTGGAGCTGGGCCGAACCCACCACCACCGGCTGGCAGGACAGCCCGCTGGCACCCGCAGGCACCCCCGGCCACATCCCGACCCCGACCGCCCCCCTCAGCGCCCGCACCGGCCGACTGCGCCTGCGCGGCGCGGTCGCCGACGAGCAGTGACCACCGACCCACGCACCACCGATCCACGGACCACAGACCCACGCACCACCGACCCAGGAGCAGCAGTGTTCGTCCGCGCCGGAGCCAGCGCCTCCACCGCCCTGAACTACCTCGTCACCACCTCCCCTTCACCCCTGGAGATCACCCCGGCGGGCACCACGCCCACCCCGGCCGCGATCTCCGTCACCGCCGCCAACCCCGGCCCCGACCCGGTCCGCGTCGTCTCCGTCAAGTTCACCCTCGTCGCAGGCACCGGCGCCGGCGCCCTCACGGAACACCTGGACCAGATCCACGCCACGGTGACCCCGGGCGCCGACTGGACCTTCGCCCGCGAGGACGACGGCACCTTCCTCGCCGTGCCCACCGGCGACCAGGGCTACGTCGAAGTCACCGACAAGGCCGTGCTGTTCGAGCTCACCAACATCGCCGTCAACGGCGAGATCGGCGTCACCACCCTCGACATCCTGGAGAGGACCCAGGACGACGAGGGCGACACCTCCAAGGGAACGGCCGAGTTCCAACTCGGCAAGTGCTTCCCGGGCTTCCAGTTCAGCGACCTGACACCCGCGTTCCTCGACGACGGCCACACCACCGTGACCAACGGCAACACCGTCACCCTGACCTGGACCGCCTCCCACGGCGCCGCCTACACCATGCTCCACGAGAACAAGTCCTACGACGTCACCAACACCCGCACCTGGACCTCCCCGACACTCACCCGCGACGCCACCTTCCACCTGCGGGCCAGCCTCACCACCGACGGCCACACCGTCACCCACTACCTGCACACCAACGTCACCGTGGACAAGCCCGACCTCACACTCGGCACCCTGACGGTGAACGGGGACGTCCAGGTGTCCGGGCAGAGCAACGTCCAGGGCCTGCACTGCGCGCAGACGCTGGAGGTCGGCGGTGAGATCCACGCCGCGGGGACCGTGTACGGCGGCGACCGCACCAAGCCCGTGACCCTGTACGGCGCCCATGTCACCAGCGACCTCACCGTCGACGGCAACCTCAACGCCATCGGCGCCGACGCCATCGTCCGGATCCGGGACCTGCGAGGCCCCTCCAGCGTGAAGCTCAGCATCAACAGCGACACCGAGGTCCTCACCGGAAACAGCGTCACCATCGCCGACGCCCTCACCGTCGGCGGACTCCTGACGGCCAACGGGGACCTCGACGTCTGGTACAGGGACAACAACGTGCAGAAGATGACGACGTCCGGCGTCACTGGCGGCGTGAAGTTCCTCGGCCCAGTCGTGTTCAACAACTGCACCATCAACCAGGGCGACTGGGCCAAGCTCAAGAACTTCAGCGATGGCCAGGCCAAGTTCCAGATCTGGAACACCATGTACACCGACGAAAGCAAGGAGGCGGTCGTCTTCGTCTACGACGGCAAGGGCGACCACCGCAACGTGACGGCCGACTTCGGCAGCCCGGGTTACGGACACAAGGGCCAGACGTTCCGATTCGTGTTCGAGTAGTACGGCGGCCGGGCGGGTTGAGCCAGCTGAACTGTCTCCCGATCGGACAGGCCCTGGAACTCTCCTGAGCCGGCGCCGCGCCGTTGGGCCCGGTCAGGTGGCTGCTCTCCCAGTTCCTCTCCCCGCTGGTGAACACCCGCACCGATGCCTGGGGCGGCTCACCGGCCAACCGCGCCCTGCGCCCGGTGACTTGGTCCGACAAGGCGCTCGCCTCCGGCCGGGCTCCCGCCCCCGGCACCCGCCCGGCCGTGGCCCTGCTCGTCGAACAGCTCCAGCAGCGCGAGGCCCTGGGCCGCTACCGCGCCTGGCTGGACACCCGCCGGCCCGAAGCGGCGTAGCCACGCCCCGGCACGGCGCACACCACCCCCGCCGCGCCCTGGCTTCGACCCCTGCGCGCCCGCGCTGGACCTTCACCGAGCAGGCCGAAGGCCTGACGTTCCGTTACGGCCGTCGCAGCCACGGCACCCATAAAGGATCGCTCAGCCGCCGCGCTCCGGTCTCTGCCCAAGTGGTGACCGGGTTTCAAACCATATGTCGCCCTATGGAATGACTGTGGTTCGTACCCGGGCGTGTCGCAACTGACCGCTGCGAACCTTGCCCATACCAGGCAGGACCTGCCGGCTACACCTTCCGGCAGGCCTGCCCAGGTCCGACCACCCCACCGAGAGCCGACACCCGTCGGCGCACCTGCGGAGGTACATCATGTCCCGTTCCACCACCGCGCTCGCTGCCCTGGCCGCCGCCGGCCTGATCGCCCTGACGGCGCCCACGGCTGCCGTCGCCGCGCCCCGCGTGGCCACCAACACCATGTGCCTGGACGTGGGCGGTTCCCGCAACAACGGCGACCACGTCAAGATCTGGCAGTGCCAGAGCCCCGGCTTCGGCAACCAGAACTTCGTCATCGACAGCGGCCAGATCAAGGTCAAGGACACCATCGGAACCGGCCGAGAGATGTGCCTGGACGTGGGCGGTTCCCGCAACAACGGTGACCGGGTCAAGATCTGGCAGTGTCAGAGCCCCGGCTTCGGCAACCAGAACTTCGTCATCGACAGCGGCCAGATCAAGGTCAAGGACACCATCTGACAGGCCGGCGCGGGGCACGGTGATGGCCGTCGTGTGCCCCGGAAATGCAGAGAACCCCCATCCGGTTTCCCGGATGGGGGTTCTCTGTGAATGATTGTTCGGCGGCGTCCTACTCTCCCACAGGGTCCCC
>NZ_JBHXML010000109.1:0-22863 GCF_042720345.1 Kitasatospora sp. NPDC058478
CTCCAGGCCCTGTCCGGCCTGGAGCGACGGCGGCCACCCGGCGGGCCCGGCGGCCGGACCCGCTCCCCCCGAGACTTCCCCCCGAGAAGGTGTCAATCGATGTCAGTCGCCGTGCAGGGCGCCACCGGCAAGGGCAGCCCGGAGCGCGAGCAGCGTCCGGGCCTGCTGGAACGCGTCAAGCGCTCCTACGCCAAGCACTGGTACGCCTACGCGATGATCGCCCCCGTGGTGCTGGTCCTCGGTGCCCTGGTGCTCTACCCGCTGGTCCAGGGCCTCTGGCTCACCCTGACCGACGCCAACAGCCTCAACGTCGCCCGCAAGATCGGCGTCAACGAGATCCCGGCCAGCTACAACTTCGTCGGCTTCCACAACTACGCCGACATCCTGTGGGGCCCCGGCTCGTACGACCGCTTCTGGTCCCACTTCGTCTGGACCATCGCCTGGACGGCCATCTGCGTCTTCCTGCACTACACCCTCGGCCTGGGCCTCGCCCTGCTGCTCAACAAGAAGCTGCGCGGCCGCGCCGTCTACCGGATGCTGCTCATCCTGCCCTGGGCCGTGCCGACCTTCGTCACCGTCTTCTCCTGGCGACTGATGCTGTCCGACGGCGGTGTCGTCAACAGCATGCTCGGCTTCCTCCACCTGCCCGAACCCGGTTGGCTCACCGACCCGTGGGCGCAGAAGTCCGCCGCGATCCTGGTCAACACCTGGGCCGGCGTGCCGTTCATGATGATCTCGCTGCTCGGCGGCCTGCAGTCGATCCCGGCCGAGCTGTACGAGGCCGCCGAGATGGACGGCGCCACGCCGTGGCAGCGCTTCCGGTACGTCACCCTGCCCGGGCTGCGGGCCGTCTCCTCCACCGTCGTCCTGCTCGGCGTGATCTGGACGTTCAACCAGTTCAACGTCATCTTCCTGCTCTTCGGCACCGGTGCGCCCGACGCCCAGCTGCTGGTCACCTGGGCCTACCGCCTCGGCTTCGGCCAGATCCCCCGGGACTACGCCCAGTCCGCCGCCTACGGCGTGATCCTGCTGTCCATCCTGATCGTCTTCACCGCCTTCTACCGGCGCTGGCTCGCCCGCAACGAGCAGGCCAACGGCTGAGGCCCCGGACCCAGTTGACCCACGAAGGCAGGTACCCCCGATGAGCACCACCACCGAACTCCCCACCCCCGCGACGGCCGTGGCCCCGGCCGCCCGGCTGGCCAAGGCCCGCCGGCGCGGCGAGAGCAGCCCGCTGGCCAGGGCGCTGTCCCACGGCACCCTGATCGTGGCCGGCCTGATCGCGCTGTTCCCGGTGGCGTGGATCCTCTTCGTCTCGCTCGGCCCGGACAAGACCGACTACCTCCACCCCGGCGCGATCCTCGACAAGCTCACGCTGTCGAACTACCACCACGTGCTGTTCGACACGGACTTCTTCACCTGGTTCGGCAACGCCCTCCTGGTCTCCGGCGTCACCACCGTGTTCGGCGTCCTGGTCGCCGCCACCACCGGCTACGCCGTCTCCCGGATGCGCTTCCCCGGCCACCGGCCGCTGATGTGGTCGCTGCTGGTCACCCAGATGTTCCCGATCGCGGTGCTGATCGTGCCGATGTACACGATGCTCTCCGACCTCGGCCTGCTGGACAGCTACCTGGGCCTGATCCTGGTCTACTCGACCACCACCGTGCCGTACTGCGCCTGGCTGCTGAAGGGCTACTTCGACACCATCCCGGTGGAGATCGACGAGGCCGGCCGGGTCGACGGGCTCAGCCCGTTCGGCACCTTCTGGCGGCTGGTGCTGCCGCTCGCCCGCCCGGGCCTGGCGGTGGCCGCCTTCTACTCCTTCCTCACCTACTGGGCCGAGGTGCCGTTCGCCTCCACCTTCATGCTCAGCTCCGACAAGTACACGCTGGCCGTGGGCCTGCAGACCTTCGTCAGCGAGCACGACGCCCAGTGGAACCTGATGGCCGCGACCGCCGTGCTGATCGCGATCCCGTCGGCAGCCTTCTTCTACCTGGTGCAGCGCCACCTGGTCACCGGTCTGACCGCCGGTGCCTCCAAGTCGTAACGCTCCTCGCTCCTCTAGTCCCCAAGGGATACCGTCCATGACCCAGAACCTGGCCGACACCTCCCGGCCTGCCGCCGACGCCGCCGCCCACGAGGCGGTCACCCCGGCTCCTGTGACTGGCGGCGCCTCCAGAGGCTGGTGGCGGGACGCGGTCATCTACCAGGTGTACCCGCGCAGCTTCGCCGACTCCAACGGCGACGGCATGGGCGACCTGCCCGGCATCCGCAGCCGCCTGCCGTACCTGCGCGACCTCGGCGTGGACGCGGTCTGGCTCTCGCCGTTCTACGCCTCGCCGCAGGCGGACGCGGGCTACGACGTCGCCGACTACCGCGCCGTGGACCCGATGTTCGGCAGCCTGCTGGACGCCGACGCGCTCATCCGGGACGCCCACCAGCTGGGGCTGCGGATCATCGTCGACCTCGTCCCCAACCACTCCTCGGACCAGCACGAGTGGTTCCAGCGCGCCCTGCGCGAGGGCCCCGAGTCCCCGCTGCGCGAGCGGTACCACTTCCGCCCCGGCAAGGGCGAGAACGGCGAACTGCCGCCCAACGACTGGGAGTCCATCTTCGGCGGCCCGGCCTGGACCCGCAGCGAGAACCCGGACGGCATCCCCGGCGACTGGTACCTGCACCTGTTCGCCCCCGAGCAGCCCGACTTCAACTGGGAGAACCGGGCCGTCGCCGACGAGTTCCGCTCGATCCTGCGGTTCTGGCTCGACATGGGTGTCGACGGCTTCCGCATCGACGTCGCCCACGGCCTGGTGAAGGCCCCCGGCCTGCCCGACCTCGGCGGCGCGGACCAGCTCAAGCTGCTCGGCAACGACGTCATGCCGTTCTTCGACCAGGACGGCGTGCACGAGATCTACCGCAGCTGGCGCAAGATCCTCGACGAGTACCCGGGCCAGCGGATCGGCGTCGCCGAGGCCTGGACCCCGACCGTCCAGCGCACCGCCAACTACGTGCGCCCCGACGAGCTGCACCAGGCCTTCAACTTCCAGTACCTGGGCACCGGTTGGGACGCCGCCGCGCTGCGCGAGGTGATCGACGTCTCGCTCGACTCGATGCGCCCGGTCGACGCCCCCACCACCTGGGTGCTGTCCAACCACGACGTCACCCGGCACGCCACCCGCTTCGCCAACCCGCCCGGCCTCGGCACCCAGATCCGCACCCCCGGCGACCGCGAGCTCGGCCTGCGCCGCGCCCGCGCCGCCACCCTGCTGATGCTCGCGCTGCCCGGCTCCGCGTACATCTACCAGGGTGAGGAACTCGGCCTCCCGGACGTCACCGACCTGCCGGACGAGGTCCGCCAGGACCCGTCGTTCTTCCGCAAGGCCGGGCAGGACGGCTACCGCGACGGCTGCCGCGTCCCGATCCCGTGGTCCGGCACCGAGGCCCCGTACGGCTTCGGCCCGGTCGCCGGCGGGCCGTCCTGGCTGCCGCAGCCGGCCGAGTGGGCCGCGCTGAGCGTCGAGGCGCAGACCGGAGACCCGGCGTCCACCCTGGAGCTGTACCGCAGCGCGCTCGCCGTCCGCCGTTCCCAGGACGACCTCGGCGCCGGGACGGCCGTGGAGTGGCTGGAGGGCCCCGAGGGGACCCTGGCGTTCCGCCGCGGCTCCTTCGTCTGCACCGTCAACGCCACGGACGAGCCGGTCCGGATAGCGGCGCCCGGAAAGCTGCTGCTCTCCTCGGTGGAGCTGGTGGTCGACGGCGGCGAGACGGTGCTCGCGCCGGACAGCACCGGCTGGTGGGCGGTCTGACGTGGTTGCAATAGGCTCTGGGACCGTGACTACGGCGCGACTCTCAGACATCGCGGCGCAGGCGGGGGTCAGCGAAGCCACCGTCTCCCGCGTACTCAACGGCAAGGCGAACGTCTCCGCCGCCACCCGGCAGACCGTGCTGGCGGCGCTCGACGTGCTCGGCTACGAGCGGCCGACCCGACTGCGCCAGCGCAGCGCCGGCCTGATCGGGCTGATCACGCCGGAGCTGAGCAACCCGATCTTCCCCGCACTGGCCCAGGTGATCGAGCAGGTGCTCAGCCGGCACGGGTACACCCCGGTGCTGTGCACCCAGACGCCGGGCGGGTCCACCGAGGACGAACTGGTCGAGATGCTGGTCGACCGGGGTGTGGCGGGCATCGTCTTCGTCTCCGGGCTGCACGCCGACTCCACCGCCGACCACGACCGCTACGCCCGGCTGACCGGGCGCGGGGTGCCGTTCGTGCTGATCAACGGCTACAGCGAGCGGATCGACGCGCCGTTCATCTCGCCGGACGACCGGGCCGCGATGTGGATGGCCGTCCAGCACCTGGCCGAACTCGGGCACGAGCGGATCGGGCTGGCCGTCGGGCAGCGGCGGTACGTGCCGGTGCTGCGCAAGATCGAGGGCTTCACGGCGGCGATGCGCGAGGTGCTGGGACGGAGCCAGGAGGAGGCCGAGGAACTCGTCCACCACACGCTGTTCAGCGTGGAGGGCGGGCACGCGGCGGCCGGCGCACTGCTGGACAAGGGCTGCACGGCGATCGTCTGCGGCAGCGACATGATGGCGCTCGGGGCGATCCGGGCGGTGCGGCAGCGTGGACTGTCGGTGCCGCACGACGTCTCGGTGGTCGGCTTCGACGACTCGCCGCTGATCGCCTTCACCGAGCCGCCGCTGACCACGATCCGCCAGCCGGTCGAGGCGATGGCGACCGCGGCGGTGGACGCGCTGCTGGAGGAGGTCGGCGGGAACGCGGTCCAGCGCGGGGAGTTCATGTTCCAGCCGGAGCTGGTCATGCGCGGCTCCACGGGGGCCTGCGCGCGCTGAGGACGGTCAACGGACGGGCCCCGGAGAGCTGTTGCTCTCCGGGGCCCGTTGCGTGCCGCCCGGGTGCCGGGTCAGCCCTCGTGGTCCGTGGGGCGGCTCTCGGTGAGCCGTTGGCCGTCGGTGGCGTCGCCGGTGCGGGTCTCGGTGCGGCGGCCGCGGGCCAGGTAGTCGCGCAGGACGAGTTCGACGGCGTCCTGCGGGTTCTTGGTGCCGGAGAGCATCATCGCGTCGATCGCGAGGTTGGCGTCGAGTGTGACGGTGACCTGGGCCATGGTGACTCCTCCTCGGGTGCCGGAGCAGCAGCATGCCCGCTGGGGGCGGGCTTTGACCATGGCCTCGGGCGGTCCTGCCCGGCGGTCTGCCGGCGGCCTTCCTACGGCGCCGGGCGACCGCCGGGGCGGGCGGCGACTGACAGATAACAGATGATGAAATCTGTTATCTGAAATCTGTTATCTGTCAGCCGTCAGTTGTCAGCTGTCACCCGCGGGTCGTGCTCAGACCCGGCCGGCGAAGTCCGGCGCCCAGTTGGCGACGGTCTGCAGGCGCACGCCCGAGCTCGGGTTGGCGGCCTCGACGTACTGGCCGCCGCCGATGTAGATCGCGACGTGGTAGACGCCGGAGTTCTGGCCGTTGTTGGACCAGAACAGCAGGTCGCCCGCCTGCAGGCTGTCCAGCGAGACGCGGGTGCTGGCGGCGGCCTGGTCGGCGGCGACGCGCGGGACGGAGACGCCCGCGGCGCGCAGCGCGGCCTGGGTCAGGCCGGAGCAGTCCCAACCGCCGTTGCCGGTACCGCCGTAGACGTACGCCTGGCCGACCTTCGACTGGGCGAAGGAGACCGCGGCGGCCATGCTGCCGGTGGCGGCCGGGGTCTGAGCGGGGGTCTGCGCCTGGGCGGCCGGCTTGGAAGCCGGCTTGGCGGCCGGGGCCGGGGCCGGGGCCGGGGCCTGCGGCTGGGCGGTCGGCTTGGCGTTCACGGCGGCGCCGTTGGAGGTCTGGCCGGACTTCTGCGAGCGGTCGAACCAGGTGAAGTCCGAGCCGGACTGGTCGGTCTGAGCCGACTGCTGGGCCTGGCCGCCGTCCTTGAACGAGAGGCGCTGGCCCGGGTAGATGGTGTCCGGACCCTCGGTCAGGGTGCCGCGGTTGAGCTCGTACAGCCGCTGCCAGCCGCCCTGGAGGTTGTGCTTGTCGGCGATCGAGGACAGCCAGTCGCCGGAGGTGACGGTGTAGTCGTCGCCCTGGGGCTGGGCGCTGTTCTGGGCCTGGTTCTGGCCCTTCTGCGCCGAGGTGCCGTTGGCGGAGTCGGCGGGGGCCTGTGCCTGGTCCTGGGCCGGTGCGGCCGGCTTGGCGGGCTTCGCGGCCGGGGTGGCCGGGGTGGCCGGGGCCTGGCTCTGTGCGGGCTTGGCGGCCGGGGTGGCCGGGGTGGCCGGCTTCGCGGCGGGCTTGGTGGCGGTCGAGCTGGCAGCCGAGCCGGTGGTCGAGCCGGCCGAGGTGTCGACGGTGGCCGGGGTGCCGCCCTTGGTCAGGCCGGCCTGGACCGAGCACACCGGCCAGGCGCCGGGGCCCTGCGAGGCGAGGACCTTCTCGGCGACGGCGATCTGCTGGTCCTTGGTGGCCTGGTTGGCCTGGGGGGCGTACGCGGTGCCGCCGAAGGCGGCCCAGGTGCTGGAGGTGAACTGCAGGCCGCCGTAGAAGCCGTTGCCGGTGTTGATGCTCCAGTTGCCGGTGCTCTCGCACTGGGCGACCTTGTCCCAGGTGGCGACGGAGGCGGCGGAGGCGGTGCCGGAGGTGAGGCAGGGGATGGTGAGGCCGACGCCCGCGACGCCGATGGCGGCGATCACGCGTCGGGTACGACTGGACAGACGGGTGCCGTTGGTGGGCAGCATGAAGACGCAGTCCTCTCCCACGCCTGCGAGGTGAGCTGTCGGATTCGGGCTGGAGTTGCCCGGCCGCGCTGTGGGCGCGGCTTCACCCCTAGCCCTGGATCGTTCCGGGGAACGGTCCGGGGCGACTTACCTGTGGGTCCCCCGCTCCTGCCGTGGTGCGTTTTCGCGCTGCCAGGACATCCGACGGCAGGACTCGGCGTCGCGGATGAACTGGGTTCGTGTGGCCACGAACGGGGAGCACGTTAAGCAGACTTAAGTTCAAACTGCAAACACCTGTGACGCGCATCACGGTTTGGCGAGAACGGTCGTTCCCCTCGCTCGCCATGATCGAAAATGGCCGATTTCCGGCAATGCCGCGAAGGGCGTGCGCAACTGTCTGTGCTTCAGGAGGCGGGTGGCGGCGGGTCGGGCCCCCCGGGGCCCGCCCGCCGAGAAGGAGGTGCGTCCACACTGTGGCCGTCGGGGGATGGATCGAGCGGCGGCGAACAAATGCGGATAGAACGGACATCACGCCTATTCGCCCCTTAACTCCCTTACGGGGCAAGCAGGAAGGGCCCGGAACGTAGCCGTTCCGGGCCCTTCACGCGTGCGGTGACCGCTACTGGCCGGCCGAGTCCTCGGTGGCGGTGCGAGCGGCGTGGGCGGCGTGACCGCCCCGGCCGGAGTGGTCGGCGTGCGCGCCCTCGGCGGCCTCCGCCGCCTCGGCCTCGGCCTGCGCCAGGGCCTCGGGGGAGGGTGCCGGCAGCGCGGCCAGGTAGGTGGCGGCGATCAGCTGGCCGACCGTCGGGTAGGCGCCCAGCGGCGCCGCGGACGGGCAGCCGGTCTCCTCGGCGGCCGTGGCGAGCAGTTCGGAGTCGGCCTCCGGCCCGATCACCAGCGGTGCCAGCGCCGGGCGCTGGGAGCCGGTCTCCTTGAGGTGGTTGACGGCCGCGGCGACCGAGCCCGGCACGTCGAGCGCGGCGGGCACGACCGGGACGGCCAGCCGGGCCGCCAGCAGGACACCGGTGATGCCGGCCGCGGCAGCGGCCTCCTCGCCGCCGACGGTGGTCAGCACGACGCCGTCCGCGGCGGTCGCGATGGCGAACAGCCGGGCCCGGTCGGCGCGTGCCAGGCCGGCCTCGGACAGGCGCACGTGCACGGCCTCGGCGAGCAGCGGGTGCGGGCCGAGCACGTCGGTGACGGGGGCTCCGTACTCCGCGGCGAGGGCGTGAAGTTCGGTCAGGAATCCGTGCGGGCCGGGTACCAGCGGCACCAGGACCGGCGCGGGCAGGCCGGCCTCGGCGGCCATGGCCAGCAGTTCGGCGACGGTGCGGTCGTCACTGTCGACCCCCTGGGCGGCTTCGCCCGGGAGGTAGCCGACGGCGGTCTGGATGCCGCTCTGCTCGCTGCGGACGATCGACAGCAGCTCCTCGACGACCGAGCGGGACTCGGGCCCGGCGGTCGCGGGCACGGCGAGCACCAGGGCCGGGGAGCCGGCCGGGATCTCGGGGCGCTCGGGGCGGCGGTGGCGCCCCCGCGCACGGGAGCCTGGAGTGCGGACGGGCAGTGGCGCGCCCGGGATGGCTGCGGTGCTCATGCCGGAGATCGTAGGACATCGGCCCGTCAGGCCTGCATTCGGCTGCCGTTCGAGTTTCACGTGGTCATGGCGGGTGCGCCGCGTTCCCGCCGTGTCCGTCCGGGCGGTTTGCCCGCAATCCGGACATATCTCACCCAGCCTTCGAGCGATCACCGCTCGTAGCCCTGACGTGTCCGACGGGGCGTCGAGTTGCCTGTGTGGCGCGTGAGATGTCTCACAGCCAGGAGGTCGCCTGACGGAGCGTCACGGCAGCGCGACTCCGGGCGTCTGAAGATCAACATTCAGCGGGGAACCGCTCACGGCCGGTTATCGAGAATCTGGCGATTCACTCGGCTATGTCCGTTTACGTACCGTCAGGAGAAGGGCCCGTGAAGAGTTCGGAACTGCCGGTGAAAGGCCTCGTGCACCTGCAATGTCCCGTGCTGATGCACGTGCACAGCAGCTATCATCGCGTCAAGTGAGGCGTTGTGCCGGGCCGGTACGGGGCCGGTCCGTTCGTTCGGCGGGTGCCGGGAGCGCCGCGCTGGACGACCACTCCGGAGCTCTTCGGGAGATTTCTATGCACGACTCGCAGGACACGCACGGCTCGTACGACACCTACAACGGGATGGCGGCCGCCGACCTCAAGGGGGTTCTCTGGCAGAAGAGCCTGCACAGCAACTCCCAGGGGAACTGCGTCGAGTTCGCGGCCCTGCCGGGGGGCGATGTGGCGATGCGCAACTCGCGCTTCCCGGAAGGGCCGGCGCTCATCTACACCCGGGCCGAGATCGCCGCCCTGCTGCTGGGGGCCAAGGACGGGGAGTTCGACCACCTGGCGGTCTGACCGGCCGCCGTCCTGCCATCGGGGGGCCGTCGTGGGTGCTGACACCGCGACGGCCTTTGTCTTGTCCGGGGCCGGTCCGGGGCCACGCGACGGGCGCTCTCCCGACGGGCGCTCTCGCGGCCGACCGCGCGCAGGCGCGGCGGGTGGTCCCGCGCACGGTTGGGGGCCCGGACGCGGACGGGGGTCGGGCCGCTGGGGTGTCCGGCCGTCAGTCCGGCCGACTCGTCCGGGGGGCCGGCCCGGCAATCGTCGTGGGAATCGTCCTGAGGACTGAGCCGGAGCCCGTGGCGCACCTGCGCCAGGCCCGTCGAGCCGCCCCGCGGAGCCCGGGGTGCGGTCCTCCCGGGGCCTCCCTCGGCCGGCCGCGCGCCGCCTGGCGCTAGGCCGAGCGCCGGTGCCGTCCACCGAGTTCGGAACCGGTGGCCGGCTCCGCCTCGAACAGGGCCCAGACCACTTTGCCGCTGCCCAGCGGGTGCCAACCCCAGGAGCGGCTGAAGGACTCCACCAGGTGCAGTCCGCGGCCGGACTCGGCGACGAAGTCCGCCTCCCGGGCGACCGGGCCGATGCAGCTCGGGTCGCTCACCGCGCAGACCACCTGGGGAGAGCGGTGGACCAGGCTTATTCGGATCGGCAGTCGGCCCTCGGGGGTCGGCTGTATGGGAAAGTCGTACTCGCCCTGGGCGCCACCCGCAGGGTCGGGTCGTGCGCCGATCGCATGCCGCAGTGCGTTGGTCACCAGCTCCGAGGCCACCAGCGCGACGTCGTCGAACAGCTCCATCAGGCCCCAGCGCTGAAGAGAGGTTCTGGCGAAGTCGCGCGCGGTTCTGACGGCTTCGAAGCGAGGAGCGAGCGTACAGGTGACCACATGGGGGTCAACCGCCAAAGCCGTACCGGTGCTCATGAAGAGCTCCTCCCATAAGGGGGCGGACACGGCTGGACCCGCCGGGGTCATGCCGGTCACCTCCGACTCGCTCGGCCGCTCGGCCGCCCCCTCGACCAGCGCGCGCGCACACGATCCCCCGGTGGCGCGGGGGAACGCTGCCGGGTCGGTGCACGGAGTCGCGCGTGGGGTCGACGCGGAGCCCGCGGGATTGCCAGGGATGTGCAGGTGCACGTGCACCATGGTGGTGTGCGCTCACTGCAGATGCAAGAGTCGATTCACGTGCAGTCGCACTATTGGCATATGCAAGCGCCGGATGCACGTGCATCCTGGTGTGTGGAGTGTGGAACTGATAGGAACATCCGTCAGTATCGGCACCGTGAGCGCTCAACTGATGGCAGACTGTGCGCTGTTTGCCCTAGGTGGAGGTTTCGACCGCATGACCACAGTTCAGCCGGGCGGCGGCTCGATGGTCCGCCGGATCCTCCTCGGGTCTCAGCTGCGTCGCCTGCGTGAGACGCGCGGCATCACGCGCGAGGACGCCGGCTACGCGATCAGGGCCTCCGAGTCCAAGATCAGCCGCATGGAACTCGGCCGCGTCAGCTTCAAGGAACGCGACGTCGCCGACCTGCTCAGCCTCTACGGCGTGGACGACGGCCTGGAGCGGGAGGCACTGCTCGGGCTGGTCCGCGAGGCCAACAAGTCCGGCTGGTGGCACAGCTTCAACGACGTGCTGCCGGGCTGGTTCCAGACCTACGTCGGCCTGGAGGAGGCCGCCCAGCTGATCCGCACCTACGAGGTGCAGTTCATCCCCGGACTGCTGCAGTCCGAGGAGTACGCACGGGCGGTTTTCGGACAGAGTCGGCCGGTCGTCAGCGAGGAGGAGATCGAACGGCGGGTCAGCCTCCGCCTGCGTCGCCAGAAGCTGCTGACCGAGGGCGCCAGCCCGCGGCTGTGGGCCGTGATCGACGAGGCCGCGCTGCGCCGCCCCGTCGGCGGGCCCAAGGTGATGCGCGGCCAGGTGCAGTACCTGATCGACGTCGCCGAGCAGGCCAACGTCGTGATCCAGGTGATGCCGTTCCGATTCGGCGCGCACGCGGGGGAGTCCGGGGCGTTCACGATCCTGCGCTTCCCTGAACAGGACCTCGCGGACGTCGTCTACCTGGAGCAGCTCACCAGCGCGCTGTACCTCGACAAGCGGGACGACGTCGACGCGTACATCCAGGTCATGGAGCGGCTCTGCGTGGACAGCCTCACGCCCGAGCGGACCGTGGACCTGCTGGCCTCGATCCTCAAGGAGCGCTGAAAAGAGCGCTGAGAGGAGTGCTGAGGGAGCTCTCAGCAGAGCGTACGGGTCCGGCGGCCCGCGATCGGTCGCCCGGGCACCGAGCCGCCGTCCACCCGCCGTCAGCCGCGGGCCGGCGGCCGTTCGCGTTCCGGCGGCAGTGCCTGCGGCGGGGTGCCCAACTCCCAGGGCAGGTCGTAGCGGCGGAACAGGTCGGCCCGGATCAGTGCCAGCGGGAGTTCGGCGCCCGGCAGCAGCACCCCGATGCAGCCGCCCATCAGCGCGCTGCGCAGCACCGCGTGCTCGGCGGCCGGGTCCGGCGCGCCCCAGTCGAGCAGCAGGCCCTGGAGGATGGCGCCGAGCTGCTGCTGCTCCGGGTCCTGGACGAAGGCGCCGGAGTCCGGGTCCAGGATCAGCGCGAGGTGCGAGCGCATCACCCGCGGATGCTCCAGGGCGAGGGTGAGGACCGCGTCGATCGCGCGGGCCAGCCGGGCCGCCGGTGTGGCGTCCGGGGTCAGCTCGGCGAGCGCGCCGGAGAGCGACTGGTGCATCATCCGGTGCGTCGCGGACTGCATCAGCAGCCGTTTCCCGTCGAAGTAGTACGAGAGCAGGCCGCGCGCGAGCCCGGCCCGCTCGGCGATGTCGGTCAGCGTGGTGCCCGCGTATCCGTGCCGGTCGACCAGTTCGACGGTGGCTCGCATGATGCGCCGACGGGAGCGTTGCCGCATCTCCTCATTGACCGAATCCCCGCGAGGTGCCATCGTGTCTGCTCCGAACGTTCGTTGGCTCCGGGCCAATATACTGGCGGAGCCGGTAGTCGCACCGTGAAACCGCGCGCCGGTGGGCGCCGCTCGGGCGCCCGGTACGAAGACGGCCGGCTCCACCAAAACGGGGGTTTGGTGGAGCCGGCGCCATTGTCCGACGGCGGGGGCCGGGGGCCGGCCCGGGTGGCGGTCGACGGTCAGCGGTTGGTCAGGACTTCGGTCCGCGCCGCGCTCGACCCGACCGAGGGGTAATCGTAGTCCGGCACCGGCGCGGGAGCCGACTTCCGCCGCCGGTCGACCAGGGCGCCCACCGCGGCGATCAGCAGGCCGAACAGCGCGACCGCCGCGACGAACACCAGGGCCGGCCGGTAGCCGTCCAGCTGCGCCTGCGGGCTGTCACCGCCGGCACTGCCGGCGGTGATCATCGCGGTCGCGCCGGCCAGGACCACCGCGGTGCCGACCTGGATCGCGGTGTTGACCAGGCCGGAGGCCAGGCCCTGCTCGTCGTCGCCCACGCCGTCGGTGGCGGCGATGTTCACCGAGGGGAAGGCCAGCGCGAAGCCCACGCCGAGCAGCAGCATCGAGGGCAGGACCAGAACCACGTACGAGCTGTGCTCGTCCAGCCGCAGGAACAGCGCGAACGCGCCGACCAGGGCCAGCAGGCCGATCGGCAGCAGCCGGCCGGTGCCGAAGCGGTCCACGATCGGGCCCATGAACGGTGCCGAGAGCGCGATGAAGGCGCCGGCCGGCAGCAGCCCGAGGGCCATCTGCAGCGCCGACCAGCCCAGCAGGTGCTGCAGGTAGAGGGTGACGACGAACTGGAACCCGCCGTACGCGCCGGCCATGGCGAAGGCGATCACGTTGGCCCGGGCGACCGAGCCGTTGCGGAAGATGCCGAGCCGGACCAGTGGGTGGGCGGTGCGGCTCTCCACCAGCAGGAAGGCGGCGGCCAGTGCGGCGACCACGACCAGCGAGCCGACGGTGCGCAGGCTCAGCCAGCCGGCGCCCTGCGCCTCGGTGGCGGTGAACACCAGCAGCAGCACGGTCGCGGTGCCGGTGATCGCGCCCAGCACGTCGTAGCCGCCCTTGGCGCGCTCCTCGGCGGGGCGGGGGAGCAGCCGGACCGCGAAGAACAGGGCGAGCAGCGCGACCGGGACGGGCATCAGGAACGTCCAGCGCCAGCCGACCGAGGTGAGCAGCCCGCTGAGCACCAGGCCGAGCGAGAAGCCGCTGGCGCCGCAGGTGGTGTAGATCGACAGCGCCCGGTTGCGGGCGGGGCCCTCGGCGAAGGTCGTGGTGATGATCGACAGGCCGGCCGGGGCGGTGAAGGCGGCGCTGACGCCCTTGAGGAAGCGGGCGGCGATCAGCAGCCCGCCGTCGTCGACCAGGCCGCCGAGCAGCGAGGCGGCGGCGAAGACGCCCAGGGCGACCAGGAAGACCCGGCGGCGGCCGAGCAGGTCGGCGGCGCGGCCGCCGAGCAGCAGCAGGCCGCCGTAGCCGAGCACGTAGCCGGAGACCACCCATTGCAGGGCGGAGGTGGAGAGGTGCAGCTCGGAGCCGATGGACGGGAGGGCGACGCCGACCATGGAGACGTCCAGGGCGTCCAGGAACATGGCGGCGCAGAGCACGATCAGGGTGCCCCAGAGGCGGGGTGTCCAGCTCAGCCCGCTGGTTGACGGGGCGTCGGGTGACGTGGCGGTCGCGGTGGTCATGGGGAGGACAGTACATGCGTGTGCATTCAATGCAAATGAATAAGATGTGAACACATAATTTTACGGCGCACATGCTAGGGTGGCACCGTGGCTGATCTCGACTCCCCGGCGGAGGCCGGTCTCGTTGCGCAATGGCGCGACCTGCTGGCCCGGCATGCCGCCACGGCCTGCATGCTCGATCGCGAGCTGGGTGACAAGTGCGGGCTGGGCGTGAGCGAGTTCGAGGTGCTGGAGCGCCTGGTGGAGGGGTGCCAGGGCGGAGGCCATGCGCTGCGGGCGCAGGAGCTGGCCCACACCGTCCACCTCAGCCAGAGTGCGCTGTCCCGGGTGATCGCCCGCCTGGAGAAGGGCGGGCTGGTCACCCGGGCGATGTGCGAGAGCGACCGGCGGGCCATCGTGATCACCCTGACCGGGACCGGTCGGGAGCGGTACGAGCAGGCCAGGCCGCTCCATCGTGAGGTGCTCGAACTGACCCTCGGTGCCCCGCTCGGGCCGTTGGACGAGTCGCCGACAAGCTGACCTGCCGGCAAGCCGTCCCGCCGGCAAACTGCCCCTTCGGCAACATGACTCGGCGTCAATTTGGTGGGCCTGCGGCCGGATTGCACCTTTCCGGAGGGGTGAGGCCCTTTTCAGAGGAGCGAGGTCAGCCCCGGCGCGACGGCCAGCAGGACGGCTGCGGCGGGTGCGGCGAGGGCGACGACGGTGAGCCGCAGCCGGTGCGGGACGGACAGTCGCGGGCGGCCCGCGAGCAGCCGGTCCACTCGCCGCGGGGACTGCGCCAGACCGGGCGGGCAGGAGCCGAACACCCCGCGGTCCAGGTTGAGTTCGGCCAGTGCGAGGGCAGTGGTGTGCCGGCCGTGCCGGCGCGCGGCCCGGTCGTCGGCCGCCAGCTCCACCAGCTCCTCCACCTGGGCCCGGAAGGCGCTGAACACGCCGACCCCGGGGAAGCCGGAGGCGAGCGCCTGGGCGCACTGCTGGAGCCAGTGGTGCCGGGCCCGGACGTGCCCGCGCTCGTGGCTCAGGACGGCGGCCAACTCCCGGTCGGTCAGCTGCTGGAGGGCGCCGGTGGTGACCACCAGGCGGGAGTCCGGGCCGGGCAGCGACCATGCCTCCGGGCGGATGTTCTCCAGCACCACCAGCCGCTCCCGGCGGCTGCGGGCGGCCGCGATGGCCTCCGGCAACTCCGGGGCCCGGACCGTCAGTTGAGCATGCCGGTGGTCGCGGAGCGCCTTCGCGGAACGGACCTCGCGGGTGAGCGCCAGCACCGTCTGCAGGCCGCCCGCCGCCAGCACCGCGGCGCACAGCCGGCCCCAGCCCTCGGCGTCCTGAAGGCCGTACGCGGCCTCGACGCCGTGCGGGGCGCCCGAGAACACCAGGGCGCGCAGTTCGGGCAGCGCGGCGGAGGCGGCCAGCAGCAGGCCCAGGACGCAGCACAGCAGCACGGCCACCACCAGGCACTGCCATGCCAGCAGCGCCAGCACCGGTTCGCGCTCCGCCCAGCGGGCCCGGGCCAGCAGCCGGGGCGCGACGGTCGAGAGCAGCAGTCCGAGCAGCAGCAGGCCGATCAGGGCAGTCATCGCATGGGCTCCCCGAGTACGCACGGAACGCGACAACGCGCTCCCTGCCAACCTATGCGCTGATGACCTCCGGAGGAACGGCTTTCGACCGGCCAGTGACCAACGCCACGTCAGGGGTGGGGTCTTGGATCGATCGGGGCTCACATGGTCAGGAGCATGGCGAACATGCCGATGCCCATGGTGAGCCGGCAGGCCCGGGGCAGCCCGGCGGTGCCGAGTGCCAGGGTCCCGGAGGGGGTGTGCAGGAGCCGGGTGCCGGCCCACAGGGAGTAGGCGCCGAAGTAGAGCAGGAGGGAGCCGGTCAGCAGCGGCGTGCCCGCGTCGGCGGCGTGGTGGTGATGGCCGGGGGTGGCGGTCATCGCGAGCGCCATGTACGTCATGGCGAGCGCGCCGATCGCGTGGTGCAGCCGGTGTGTCCGGCGGGCCGGGGCGCGTACGGCGGCGAGCAGGAAGGCGGCGGCGGGGAGGCCGAACACCCAGGCCCAGACGGTGGCCGGGACGGCGCCGCCGGTCACGGCCATGGCGGCCATGCCGAGCCCCATCAGGGCCTCGGCGGCGTCGGACTCCCGGGCGAGCAGGCGGCGGGCGCCGGAGTGGCGAATGGTGCCGGCGGCGCAGGGGGAGTGGCGTAGCCGGGTGAGGCAGTAGGCCCCGGCGGTGGCGGTGAGGAGCGCGAGCAGCCAGCTGATCAGCGAGGGTCCGTGCAACGGCGGCCTCCCGGGGCGGCGGGGGCGGGCGGCCGGCGGCGGTGTGGCGGGGGCGGCGAACAGATGACAGATGACAGATGTCAGCGAACAGATAACGGATAACAGATAACGTCATCTGTTATCTGTTCGCCGGCATCTGTCTCCCGCCCCTGCTCCTCGCCCGCGGCCCGCCACACCATCGCCCGCCGACCGCGGTCTGGACGGTCGTCCTGTCCACGATCACCGCTGTGGCCGGGGCGCGGGCAGGGCGCTCACCGGGGCGCACAGTGGTGCTCCCCGGTGTGCGGCCACCGGGCACACGCTCCGCCGCCCCGGCCGGCGCTCAGCCCGCGAGCCGCCCCGAGGCGACGACCCGGCTGAGGAACCGTCGCGTCCGCTCCTCCCGCGGATCGCCGAACACCTGCTCCGGCGGCCCCTGTTCGAGCACCACCCCGTCGTCCAGGAAGCAGACCTGGTCGGCCACCTCGCGCGCGAACCCCATCTCGTGGGTGGACAGGACCATCGTCATCCCCTGCTCCTTGAGATCGCGCACCACCGAGAGCACCTCCCCGACCAGGACCGGGTCGAGCGCCGCGGTGATCTCGTCGAGCAGCAGCAGCCGGGGCCCGGTGGCCAGCGCCCGCACGATGGCGACGCGCTGCTGCTGTCCGCCGGAGAGCCGGTCCGGGTACTCCTTCGCCTTGGCCGCCAGCCCGAGCCGGTCGAGCAGTCCCAGCGCCTCCGCCTCCGCCTCGGCCCGCCCCCGTCCGTGCACCCGGCGCGGGGCGAGCGTGATGTTCTCCAGCACGGTCAGGTGCGGGAACAGGTTGTAGGACTGGAACACCACGCCGATCCGGCGGCGGACGGCGTCCTGGTCGGCGCGCGGGTCGGTGATCTCCTCCCCGTCCAGGAAGACCGCCCCGTCGTCGATCCCCTCCAGCAGGTTGACGCACCGCATCAGCGTGGACTTGCCGGAGCCGGACGCCCCGATCAGCGCCGTCACCGAGTGTTCGGGCACGGCGAACCCCACGTCGCGCAGCACCACCTGGCCGTTGAAGGTCTTGCGCACGGACTCCAGCCGGAGCACGTCCCCGCTCACACCGCACCTCCCTGGAACTGCCGACGGTTCGTCCGGGCGGTCAGCCAGTCGGCGAACCGCGTCAGCGGAATGGTCAGCACGATGAACACCAGCCCCGCCACCAGGTACGGCGTGAAGTTGAACGACCGGGCCGCGATGATCTTGGCCGCGTACACCGCGTCGATCGCCCCGCCGATCGAGACCAGCCCGGTGTCCTTCTGCAGGCTGACCAGGTTGTTCAGCAGCGGCGGCACCACCCGCCGCACGGCCTGCGGGAGCACCACGTACCGCATCGCCTGCGCGTTGGTGAGCCCGAGCGACCGGGCCGCGGCCCGCTGGCTGGGGTGCACCGACTCGATGCCGGAGCGGAAGACCTCCGACACGTAGGCGGAGTACGTCAGCACCAGCGCCGCCCCGCCCAGCACCAGCGGATCGGTGGTCACCCCGCTGAGCCGCAGCGCCGGCACCCCGGTGATCATCACCAGCAGGCAGATGATCATCGGCAGCCCGAGGAAGAAGTCCACGTATGCGGTGGCCAGCAGCCGCACCGGGAGGAACACCGGCCCGCGCAGCGTCCGCAGCACCGCGAGCAGCAGGCCGAACACCAGGATCAGCGCGCCGCAGCCGAGCATCAGTTCCAGGTTGAGCCGCAGCCCCGTCAGCACCTCGGGCAGCGCCTGGCGGGCGTAGTCGGCGTTGAAGAAGGTCTTCCGAGTCACCTCCCAGCCGGGGGAGTTGACGACCAGCAGGTAGAGCGCGACCGCCATCGCCAGGGTCGACCCGGCGGCCGTCAGCGCCGACCGGCGGGCCCGGCCGCGCCGGTACGCCTCGTGTGCCAGCCGTCGTTCGGAGGGGCGGTAGCCGTCGTCGTCCCCCTTGCCCCCGCCGCCGTCGCGGCCCCTCCCGTCGCGACCCTTCCCGTCGAGGTCATCCCCGTCGAGGCTCTTCCCGCCCCGGCCCGTGGCGACCGACGCCGGACCGGCCGCCACCGCGTCGCCGCTCACTTGAGCACCGGTGCCGAGACGGCGTCGGAGAGCCACTGCTTCTCCAGCTTCGCGAGCGTGCCGTCGGAGCGCAGCGCGTCCACCGCCTGCGACACGCAGCCGGTCAGCTTCGAGCCCTTGTCCAGCACCAGACCGAACTGCTCGCTCTTCGACGCCCCCTCGAACTGGCCGACCACCTGCGCCTCGGGCACCTCGGCGCCGGTGATGTAGAAGGCCGTCGGCAGGTCCACCACGAGCGCCTCGACCTGGCCGTTCTTCAGCGCGGCCTTCGCGAGGTCGTTGGAGTCGAACACGGCCGGCTGGACGCTCGGCTTGATGGTGTTGGTGATGGTGTCCAGGCTGGTGGTGCCGACCTGCGCGCCCAGCTTGGCGCCCTTCAGGTCGGCGATGCTCTTCGCGCCCGCCGCCTTGGAGTTCTTCAACGCGATGACGGCCTGGCGCACGTCGTAGTAGCCGGAGGAGAAGTCGACGGCCTGCTTGCGCTCGTCACTGATGGACACCTGGTTGATGTCGAAGTCGAAGTCCTTGGCCCCCGGCGAGGTGGCCTTGCCGAACGGCGCGACCACCCAGCTGACCTTCTCCTTGGGGTAGCCCAGCTTCTCCGCCACCGCGAAGGCCACGGCGGACTCGAACCCCTTGCCGTTCTCCGGCTCGTCCTCGGTGAACCACGGGTCGTAGGCGGGCTTGTCGGTGCCGACGGTCAGCGTCCCCGCCGTCCGGGTCGCCAGCGCTCCCGGCGCGCAGCCCGCGGCGCTACCGGCCGCACCCGAGGAGCCCGAGGCGGCGGCCCCGTCGGACTTGGCGTCCTGCGGCGCGCACGCGGTCAGCGCGGCGGCCGCGGCGAGCAGCGCGGCGAGGGGCAGAGCGGCGGACGGCTTGCGGATGGTCATGGCAGGGCTCCAGTGAGGAAGGGCAGGGCGGGACAGGGGAGGCGACGGGGCGGGCCGGGGCCGGCCGCGGGCCCGGCGGGTCACTTCCCCCCGGTGGCGGCGCCGGAACACACACGGCATGGTCGGCGTACGGGCCCGCGTCCGCGGTGCCCTCCGAGCCGGATCAGCGACAGCGGCGGCAGAGGCCGCGCACGCGACAGCAGGCGTGACAACGAGAGGGCACCCGGAGCAGGCCGATGTGGCACTCGGTCACCGTGATCACCGCCGGGAGCATGGCGGGAGGTTCGCATTCCGACGGTGCATCTGTCCAGAACATCCAGATCCCTGTCCACATGGCGGACGCCCGGCCGGCGGGCCCGTGCCCCGGGGCCCCGCCCGGGCCTCGGCGGAGCCACGCCGGAGCTTTGTCGGTCGCGACCCCCTTGAACAGGAGAACCTTTCGTACTTATGGTGTCTCCGTTGAAATAACTCCTGTCGAAGTGAGTCCCCGATGCAGAATCTTTCGCCAAGGCTCGCTGCGGCGGCCGAGGCCCCGGTCTCGACCCTCGCCGGCCACCCGGCCTGGCTGCGCCTGAAGGAGGCCGTCGAGACGCTGCGCCCGCTGCAGTCCAAGGACGGCTCGATCGACCTGTCCGCCGTCCAGCGGCACACCGTCGACCCGCTGGTGGCCACCGTCCGCGGCGCCGTCGAGGAGCTCGCCCCGCTGTTCCCGCACGACGCCGCCTACCTGGCGGCCGTCGACGCGGACCTGGCCAAATGGGCCGACACCGGCTACCGGGAGCCCGACTTCCTGGACTCGCTGCTCGCCTTCCACCCCGCCGACCAGCGCGAGGACGGCCTGGAGCACCTCGTCGTCTTCCCGATGTACACGCAGAACGGCAACCCGGACCGCAACCTGGAAGCCGTCCTGCTGAGCGTCGTGTGGCCCGACTGGCTGGCCGAGCTGGAGCGGACCCGCTTCGACAACCCGATGTTCGTGCCGATCACCTTCACCGACTTCACGGCCGGCTACGACACCAACTCCGCCGTCCTCTTCCCCGAGACGGTCGCCGTGCGCAAGGCGCCGGAACGTTTCACCTGGGGCGGCATCTTCTGCGACCGCGAGGCCGCCCGCTTCCGCGCCGTCACCACCAGCGCCGTCCAGCAGCTCGGCCTGGAGATCCCGGCCGACGCCGAGGGCCTGCTCAAGGACCAGGACCGCGCGCAGGAGACCTTCGTCCTGTGGGACCTCGTCCACGACCGTACCCACAGCCACGGCGACCTGCCGTTCGACCCCTTCATGATCAAGCAGCGCAGCCCGTTCTGGATGTACGGCCTGGAGGAGCTCCGCTGCGACCTCACCACCTTCAAGGAGGCGGTGAAACTGGAGGCCGAGGGCAACGCGCACGCCCGCGACGTCCAGTACGCGGTCCTCTTCGACCGCCTGTTCCGCTTCCCGGTCAGCGGCGACCGCGTCCGCAACTACGACGGCATGGGCGGCCAGCTGCTCTTCGCCTACCTGCACAAGCACGACGCGCTGCGCTGGCGCGACAACCGCCTCAGCATCGACTGGGACCGGGCCCCGCAGGTCACCAACGCGCTCTGCGCCGAGATCGAGACCCTCTACCGCGACGGCATCGACCGGCCCAAGCCGGCCCACTGGATCGCCGCCTACGAGCTGGTCTCCCGCTACCTCACCCCGCACCCCGCCTCCACCTGGGCGAAGGGCTCCGACGCGCTGCCGCTCGACATCACCGACGGCAAGGCCCTCAACAAGGCGCTGTGCGACGCGGTGCTCCCGGACGAGTTCCCGCTGAGCATGTTCTACGAGGCCCTGTCCAAGAAGCTCGGCGGCGTCATCGCCGCCACCGCCGGCATCACCGGCACCGGTATCCAGGGAGCCGCCGCGTGACCACGACCACCAAGTCCCCGCTGGCCGGCAAGGTCATCGCCGTCGCCGGAGCCAGCGGCCCGGCCGGCCAGGCGGTGCTGCGCCGCCTCACCGCCGACGGCGCCACCGTGATCGGTGCCGACATCGACGCCCAGCGCCTCGAATCCGCGCTGGACGCCACCCGCATCGCCGTGCGCGGGGCCAAGGTCAGCGGACAGGTGATCGACCTGCTCGACCCGCAGGAGGTCCACGACTGGGCCGACCACCTGGAGGCCGAGCACGGCCACGTCGACGGTCTGTTCCACCTGGTCGGCGGCTGGCGCGGCAGCAAGACCTTCTTCGACACCCGCCTGGACGACTGGGACTTCCTGCACGACACCGTCGTGCGCACCCTCCAGCACACCTCGCTGGCCTTCCAGCCCGCCCTGGTCCGCAGCTCCGCCGGCCGCTACGCGATGATCTCCGCCGCCGCGGCCCACAAGCCCACCGCCGGCGGCGCCGCCTACGCGGCCGCCAAGGCCGCCACGGAGGCCTGGACCCTCGCCATGGCCGACTCCTTCAAGAAGGAGACCACCGCCCCCGACGGCGAGCCCACCGCGGCGGCTGCCATCCTGGTCATCAAGGCGCTGGTCAGCCCCGAAATGCGGGCCGAGAAGCCGGAGGCGAAGTTCGCCGGCTTCACCGACACCGCCGACCTCGCCGGACACCTGGCGGGCCTCTGGGACCGCCCCGCAGCAGAACTGAACGGACAGCACCTGTGGCTGACAGCCCGATGACCGACCTCACCCGTACGGACGCGGTTCGGCGGCACGACCCCGCCGTCCGCGGCTTCGCCAGCGACAACTACGCCGGCGTGCACCCGGAGATCCTCGCCGCGATAGCCCTCGCCAACGGCGGCCACCAGATCGCCTACGGCGAGGACGACTACACGGCCCACCTCCAGGACGTCTTCCGCCGACACTTCGGCGACAAGGCCGAGGCCTACCCCGTCTTCAACGGCACCGGCGCCAACGTGGTCGCCCTCCAGGCGCTGCTCCCGCGCTGGGGCGCCGTGGTCGCCGCCGAATCCGCCCACATCAACGTGGACGAGGGCGGTGCCCCGGAGAAGATGGGCGGCATCAAGCTGCTCACCGTCCCCACCCCGGACGGCAAGCTCACCCCCGAGCTGCTCGACAAGCAGGCCTGGGGCTTCGGTGACGAGCACCGCGCGCAGCCGCTCGCGGTCTCCATCACCCAGAGCACCGAGCTCGGCACCCTCTACACCGCCGACGAGATCCGCGCGATCACCGAGCACGCCCACCAGCTCGGCATGCTCGTCCACGTCGACGGCTCCCGCCTGGCCAACGCCGCCGCGGCGCTCGGCCTGCCGCTGCGCGCCTTCACCACGGACGTGGGCGTCGACGTGCTGTCCTTCGGCGGCACGAAGAACGGCCTGCTGCTCGGCGAGGTCGTGGTGGTGCTCAACCCCGAGCGGGTGCGGAACATCAAGTTCCTGCGCAAGACCTCGATGCAGCTCGCCTCGAAGATGCGCTTCCTCTCCGTCCAGTTCGAGGCGCTGCTCTCCGGCGACCTCTATCTGCGCAATGCCGGGCACGCCAATGCGATGGCCAGCCGGCTGGAGGCGGCCGTCCGCGGGATCGACGGCGTCGAGATCGTGCGCCCGGTCCAGGCGAACGCGGTGTTCGCGATCCTCCCGCGCGAGGTGAGCGAGCGGCTGCAGAAGCACTACCGCTTCTACTTCTGGAACGAGCACACCGGTGAGGTGCGCTGGATGTGTTCGTACGACACCACGGAGGCCGACATCGACGGCTTCGTGGCGGCCATCGTCGAGGAGATGGGCCGCGCCTGACGGTGCCTGAACATCGGATCGCCCCTGCCCGGGACCCCGGGCGGGGGCGATTTGCATGTGGCGGGCCTGTCCCCGTACAGTTCCGGAGTCGCCGCGAGAGAGCGGGGGCAAGCGGAAAGCGAATTCCGATGAATGAAA
>NZ_JBHXML010000110.1:0-22845 GCF_042720345.1 Kitasatospora sp. NPDC058478
CGTGCTGTGGGCGCTCCTGCGCGACAACCGGATCTTCACCTCCGCCCCACCGGTCGCGCAGGCATCTTGACTTCATCATTGAGACTCCAGGGGGACGGGCGTCCGGCCCGTTGCCGTCCCCAGAGGCGCGGAGGCGGGCAGCGGCGCGGACACCGGGCTGTTCGGAAGCCGGGGCCCCGCCACCGAACTCCCGTCACACAGCTGGGAGTTCGACGAAGGGCCTCGGTCAGCCGCCGCCCGACGCCGTCACCGCGGCCGGTTCAGGCGAGCGACTGGTAGGCCAGGAAGCCGCCGAAGAGGATGACCCCGATCCCGGCGACCAGGTCGACGCCCTTCAGCAGCCGGGCGCTGAAGCGCCGGCGGAACACCACGACGCCCGTGCTCAGCAGGGTGAACCACAGGAGCGTGCCGCAGCCGACGCCGACCAGCATGGACACCGAGGCGGGCAGCGTCCCGGTGACGTTCGCCGCCGTGGCCGCGGCGAAGGCGGCGGCCCAGTAGCCGATCGTCGCCGGGTTGGAGGCGGTGGCCGCCAGCGCGGTGCGGAACGCCGCCAGCGGGCGGACCACTTCGGGGTTCCGCTCGTCGTCGGTGGCCGTCTGGACCCGGAAGGCGGAGCGCAGCGAGCGCGCGCCGATGTACACCAGCACGGCGGCCCCGGCCAGCCCCAGGGCCGTCCGCAGCGCGGGGACGTCCAGCAGCCTGCCGACCCCGGCGAGGCCCAGGCCGGCGTAGGCGATGTCCACCAGGGCCGCGCCCAGGCCGATCGCCCAGCCGGTCGGGAAGCCGTCGCGCAGGACGCTGCGCACGCACAGCAGGCCGATGGGGCCGAGGGGCAGGGCGACCAGGAAGCCGAGGCTGAGCCCGGCGAACCACGCGGGGAGGATGTTCACCGCGGTCCCCCGCAGGTCACCGCGATCATTCCGGTCCGATGAAAGTCCCGGTGAAAGTCCCGGCTCAGGTCCCGGCTCAAGGCCCGGCGGAAGGCCTGGTGCGAGCACGTGCGCGACAATTCGCTCTGCCCCTCGTCACAACACCCGCCGATCAGGTCACTCGACGAGCTCCGATATGCCGAACCGTACCTCATCCCCTTCGGCGGGACTGAGATCTTCCGGCGCGTAGAACAGCTCGTACACATTGGTCGACAACAACTGACCGAGCCTGGTCAGCGCATACACGTCCGTGCCCCGTTCCTCCAGCCAGCCCTTGTCGATGAGCTGCTCGATCTCCGCCCCGAAGACGGCCTCCATGGTGACGCCGAACCGGTCGTGGAAGTCCGGCCGGTTGACCTCGCACATCTTGAGGCCGCGGATCATGACGCGGCGCATTTCCTGTTCCTTGGTGAGGTACGTGGCGAAATCCAGCGGAATTTGACCACTTCCGACCATCTCGTAGTACTTCTTGAGCGGCTTGACGTTGACGAACAGCCGGTCGTGGATCACGCTCTTCGACGAGACGCCGAATCCGATCATCGGCCAGGTCCGCCAGTAGTACTCCAGGAAGCGCGAGTAGTCGGCGCAGCGGTCGGGGTGGTAGTACCCCGTCGAGCTGCGCCGGGCGAAGCCCGCCGCCTCCAGCGCGTCGATGGCGTACTCGTACATCCGGCGCTCGTCCTGCGCCGAGGGGAGCGCCATCTTCCCGGACGTGATGAGCGAGTGGAACGCCGTCTTGGGCCAGATCTCCAGGCCGTAGGCCGTGATGCAGGCCGGTTCGAGTTCGATGGCCCGGTCGACGCTGCGCTTCCAGTCGTCCACGGACTGGCCGGGCAGCGGGAAGATCAGGTCGATGTTGGTGTGCGTGAAACCGCCGTCGACGACGGTGCGGAAGGCGCGTTCGGCGGTGGCCAGGTCGTGCGAGCGGTTGCAGATCTCCAGCAGCCGGTCGTCGAATGCCTGGACGCCGACGCTGAGCCGGGTGAATCCGGCCTCCCGCATGCGCGCGATCTTGGCCTCGTCGACCGTCGAGGGGTCGAATTCCAGGCCGATCTCCGCGCCCTCGTTGAATTCGAACGATTCCCGGCAGGCGTCCAGCAGCCGGGCCGTCTGGTCGCCGGTGAGGATGCCCGGCGTGCCGCCGCCGAAATACACCGCGTCGACCCGGAACGCGGGGAAGGCCCGATTGGCGGCGAAGGCGCGGATCTCGCGTTCGAGCACGTCGACGTACTGGGCGAAGTGCTGCTCGTTCCGGTTGATGTAGACGGTGTAGTCGCAGAATCCGCACTTGGTGATGCAGAACGGGACGTGCAGGTAGAGCACCGCGTTCTCGGGGCGGAAGTACTCGTCGTACTCGTGGTGCCGGTATTTGAACGGGTACGTGTGGATGTTCCGTCGGATGATCTTCTCGGCCATCTGCTGTCACTCCTTCGTCGGGGCCGGCCTGGCGTGGTGGTGGACGGGTCCGGGGGCGGAGGCCGTCAGCAGAGGACCTGGAACGGGCGGACGTCGGCGGCCTCGTCGAGGGCCGGCCGGTCGTTGGGGACCACCGGGCGCCCGCACGAGACGAAGAGGTCGTCGTAGCGCGCCCGCGACCGCTCGCGGTAGTCGGCGGCGGAGCGGGCCAACATCTTGACGACCTCCTCCGCGAGCATCAACTGGTACTGGCAGGACTCGGTGTTGAGGACGTTCACGTCGCCCGAGGCCACGTGGTTCTCCTGCCGGCAGCCCCCGCCGCACAGGTAGCGGGCCCAGCAGGACCCGCACACCCGGTGCTCGTCGACGGTGCGCCGCCACTCGGGGTGGTCCCGGGTGAGGCCCTCGGCCCCGGTGCCCACGTCGAAGCCCTGGTCGCCGACCAGGCGGTGGCAGGGGCTGACGCTGCCGTCCGGGGAGTGCGTGTAGTACGTCCGGCCGCCCGAGCAGAACGCCAGCGCCGCCGCGCCCTCGGTGACCATCTGCACGGCGCGCTCGTACTCCAGCACGCCCTTGAACCGGTTGTCGGGGGCGAACAGCCGCGGGTAGTGGACCAGGAAGTCCTTGAACTGCTCGACGATGCCGGGCTGGAGGAAGTGGTTGATGTACTGGATGCCCTTCGGCTCGGACAGCTTCCGGTCCCCCAGCGTGAGGGCGATCGGCACCGTCGTGCCCTGCTCCACCGGGTAGACGCCCGGATAGATCTGGAAGTAGTCGAAGAGGTCGAGCCCCCACAGGTCGAGCACGCTCTCGGTGAGGCTGGGCGCCGCCGTCGCGATGGTCATCCGGGCCACCAGGGTGACGTCGTCGCCGCACGCCTCGCGCAGCCGGAACAGGTTGCGGATGATCCGGTCGTAGGAGCCCTTCCCGTTCTTGGACGGGCGGTTGGCGTCCTGGACCTCGCGGCCGCCGTCGATCGAGACCGAGACGATGAACCGGTGGTCGCGGAACAACTCCTCGACGCCCTGGGGCATCAGGGTGAGGTTGGTCGAGATCCGGTGGACGAACTCGGTGCCCGAGCGCCCGGTGAGGTCGCGGGCGCGTTCGCAGATCTTGCGGATCACCGTGAAGTTCGCCAGCGGCTCCCCGCCGAAGAACTCGAAGCGGACCCGCTGCCCGGGCGCGGCGTAGCGGTGGATGAAGTCGAAGATCCAGGCGATCGAGTGCTCGCCCATCGCCTCGGTGATCCGGCCGTAGTCCCCGCCCTCGGCGAAGCAGTACGTGCAGGCGAGGTTGCACACGTTCGTCAGGTTGACGTTGACCGCGAAGTCGGCGCCGTCGGAGAGCGCGCTCTCCCGGAGCCGGATGCGGTTGGCCTCCCGGCCGGTGGCGGCGCCGGCCTGCAGCCGCTCCCACGCCCGCCGCTCGTCCAGCCGCAGGTGGTCGACGCCGGAGGCCAGCCGCTCGGCGGTGTCCGCCGGGGCGAGCAGCAGCCGGTGGCTCCCGGTGATGAGGACGGCCGACAGGTCGTCGCTGAACGGCAGGACGCGGTAGTCGGTCCCGTGCCGCATCGGACCCGCCTGCTCCGTCGTGCTCGCGGGCCCGGTCATGACCTGGCGCGGGGCTGGAAGAGCGGCAGCGGCGAGACGTCCTCGTTCAGCGTTCCGGCGGAGGCCTCCACGGTCGGGAAGTGCGCGCGGTCGAAGACCTGGTGGAGGCTGGAGGTGCACTGCGGCGGTACGGCCACCTGGACGCCGACCTCGCCCGCCGTGCTCTTGGCCGCGATGTACCGGAAGCTCTCCTGCGGGGCCAGGTCGATGACCTGCCAGCCCTGGTCGGCGGCCGGGTCGCCGTAGCGGCGGTGGTAGGCCCGCACCGGCGCGGCGGAGGTGTTGCGCACCTGGACGTGCAGGGCGCGGACGTCGCCGTGCCAGTCGAAGCGGGCCAGGTCCAGGCCCTCGGCGGCGGGGAGTTCCGGCACCCGGGCGCGCGGGCGGGCGTCGGGCAGCAGGACGATCGGCGAGCGGGCGCCGCAGCCGATGCAGGCGCCGGCCGCGTCCAGGCCGACCAGGTCGGCGTTCAGGCCGTAGCGGGTGATCTGGAGCTGCCCGCACCGGTGGCACCAGGTGTTGGTCGACTCCGTGTCGTACACGTTCCCCAGGTAGACGTGGTTGAGCCCCATGTCCATGGCGACCTTGCGGGCCCGTTCCAGCCGGTCGACGGGGGTGCGGATGGTGTTGGTCATCTTGTAGTCCGGGTGGAAGCGCACGAAGTGCGTGGGCACGTCGGGGCTGAGCCGCTCGCCGACGAACCTCGCCATGTCCCGGGCGGTCGCCTCGTCGTCGCTGAGGTCGGTGACCATCAGCGTGGAGACCTCGACGTGCTTCCCGGCCCGGAACACCTGCTCGGTGCCCTCCAGGACCGGTTCCAGCCAGCCCTTGGTGATCTTCCGGTAGTACTTCGGGTCCAGGGACTTGATCGACACCGAGAAGATGTCGATCACCGGGATCAGTTCCTCGATCGCCTCGCCGCTGATGAAGAACGCGGACTTGTAGAGGTTGACGATTCCCGCCGCCTTGGCGAGGGCGGCCGTCTCCACCACGAACTCGTGCCACACCACCGGGTCGTTGTAGGTCCAGGAGATCACCTTCACGCCGTGCCGGACGGCGATGTCCACGACCTCCTCGGGCGTGTAGTGGTAGACGTCCTTGTCCTCCACGTGGCGCGCCTGCGACGTCTTCCAGTTGTGGCAGTAGTCGCAGTTGAGCATGCAGCCGACGTTCCCCATCGAGAGGATCCGGGCACCGGGCGCGTAGTGGAACACCGCCTCGGTCTCGATGGTCTCCTCGGTGGCGTGGACCGAGCGCCCGTAGTTCAGGGTCACCAGGCGGCCGTCCCGGTTGGCCCGGACCATGCAGAATCCGTGCTGGCCGGGGCGGATCCGGCAGTTCCGGGGGCTGAGATGACATCGGACCACGCCGTCGTCCAGGCGTTCCTCCAGCCTGGCGGGGCGTGGTTCCTTGTCCCAGGTGTTCTGCGACATGGCTGTTCCTTCCGTGCGGTGGTACGGACACGGTGGTACGGAGGCGGTGGTGCGGCGGCGCCGAATCGGGGCCGGACGGATCGGGGCCGGACGGGTAGATCCCGGACGGCCCGGCGCGGTCGTCCGCACCGGGCGGGCCCTCCGGATCAGGCCGTCGTCGGAGGAGGTGCGGTCACGTGCGCGGGGCACGCCGGGGCGGGGCGCGCCGGGGCGGCGCGGTCGGGCAACCCGAATTCCCGCACTGCGGTGCGGAATTCGACATCGGCCCGCCCGTACATCCGCCCGTACATCCGCCCGTGGTCCGGAACCCCACTGTCCCGGTTTCTCGCTTTCACCGGGCGGGCCGGTTCCGCGCGGGTTTCCGCGGTCACGAACGTCAAGCGGATCTCACTTTCCCTCATGACGAAGCCACTGCTGAGAAAAACGCCTCGTGAAGAGGCCGAAGCGGAGCGGGAGTTCGGTGAGAAATTCGCCAACTGCGATGAGCTTCGGCGTATGGGCTCCCGCCTGTCAAGAAGTCCGCATGTCGCCCGATCCGGCCAACACCTCGAAGCGGACAGCGCCCTCCGGTCGCAGCGGGGCGCAGGTTAGGCAAGCCTCACAAACGGTGATCTCGCGCCTGCCCAGCGGGTTCCCGGGCCGGGGAACGGCGGGGGCCGATCCGGCGGGGCGGCGCGGCCGGGATCGCCCGATGTGGGAGGAGGGCCGAAAATCGCCGCCGGTCGGCGGAATACCTGCTGTCACAGAGCCGATCGGCCGCCCCACCCGCCGCTCGCCGAGCACCGGTAAAGGCGGTCCCGAGGGGGGGCGTGTGGAGCGGCCGGGGCAACGAGGGGGCGGCTGTTGGGAATTCAGGGGGCGGTGGGGCCGGACGGGGAGAGGATCCGGGAGAGGCCGAAATCGAAGCGCTCGGCGAAGGCGGCGTCCTCCATGTGCGGGACGACCCGGACGAGCGCCGGGTAGTCGCCGCCGGCGAGGGCCGGGCCGAGGGTGTGCACGCCGCCCTGGGCGGCCAGGGCCTGCTCCTCCTGGGTCAGGCCGAGGGTCAGGTACTGGATGGTCCAGAACACCCAGGACGCGCGGCGCTCGTCCAGGCCGCCGTCGAGGAGCGCGGCGATCATCGCGTCGGCGAAGCGCAGGGTGCCGGGCTCGGCGGCATAGGTGCCGGCGACGATGACCGCGCCGTCGCGGTGGGCCAGCAGGCACCGGCGGTAGCGGTGGGCGAGTTCGCGGGCCCGCTCGTGCCAGGGCGCGGGCAGGTCGTCGAGCGGGATCTCGCCGACGATCGCGTCCGCCATGAGTTCCAGCAGGCGGCCCTTGGTCTTGGCGTGCCAGAGCACGGTGTTCATCCGGACGCCGAGCCGTTCGGCGACGCCGCGCACGGAGACGGCGGCGGCGCCCTTGTCGTCCAGCAGGTCGAGGGCGGCGCGGACCACCGTGTCGGCGTCGAGTCGGGTCCGGGGGGCATCCGGGGCTTGCTTCTTGGTCACTGACCTAGTCTACTGGAGCCAAGTCATTGGTCACT
Source organism: Kitasatospora sp. NPDC058478 (assembly GCF_042720345.1). NCBI lineage: Bacteria > Bacillati > Actinomycetota > Actinomycetes > Kitasatosporales > Streptomycetaceae > Kitasatospora > Kitasatospora sp. NPDC058478. Next base: position 6,917 of record NZ_JBHXML010000110.1, read on the forward strand.
GACCAAGAGAGGGATGAGTCATGGAACAGGTCGTCATCGCCGGCGGGGGCCCGGTCGGGCTCTGGCTCGCCGCCGAACTCCGGCTGCAGGGCATCGAGGTCACCGTGCTGGAGAGCCGCGCCGAACCCGACCCGCACTCGCGGGCCACCACCGTGCACCCGCGCACCCTGGAACTGCTGGCCTCCCGCGGCCTGGTGGAGCCCTTCCTCGCCGAGGGCGTCCGCATCCCCGGCGGGCACTTCGCCGCCCTGCCGCCCCGGCTGGACTTCAGCCGGCTGGACACGCCGTACCCGTTCACGCTCGCGCTCCCCCAGGTGCGCACCGAGGAGCTGCTGGCCGAACACCTCCGCTCGACCGGCGCCCGGCTGCTGCGCGGACACCGCGTCACCGGGCTGGACCAGGGCGACGACGCGGTCACCATCCACGTCCACGGCCCGGACGGCCCCTACGGGCTGCGCACCGCCTACCTGGTCGGCTGCGACGGCACCCGCAGCACCGTGCGCGAGGCGGCGGGCATCGGCTTCCCCGGCACCCCGGCCACCGCCTGGGCCTGGATGGCGGACGCCGTGCTCGACGCACCGCCGCGCTGGCGCTCCGTCTCCAACGAGCAGGGCACCGTGATGGTCTTCCCGCTGCCCAGCGGGGTGCACCGGGTGGTCGGCAACGACACGGCGACCGTCCACACCAAGCCCGGCCCGCTGACCTTCGAGCAGCTGCGCGCCAAGGTCCGCGGGATCACCGGGACGGACTTCGGGATGCGCGAGGCCGGCTGGATCTCCACCTTCGGCAACGCCTCCCGCCAGGCCGACCGGTACCGGCACGGGCGGGTCCTGGTGGCGGGCGACGCCGCGCACTCCCACTTCCCGGCCGGCGGGCCCGGACTCAACGTCGGCATGCAGGACGCCGCCAACCTCGGCTGGAAGCTCGCCCGCACCATCACCGGCGCCGCCCCCTACGGCCTGCTCGACAGCTACCACGCCGAGCGCCACCCGGTCGGCGTGGAGCTGCTGCGCTCCACCCACGCCCAGTCCGGGCTGATGACCGACCACTCGCCGACGACGCTGGCCCTGCGCGGTCTGCTCGCCGAACTCATTACCGGCGTCGACGAGTTCTCGGACGAACTGGCCGGTCGCGCGGCCGGCCTCGCGACCGCCTACCCGGCCGACCCCGGCAGCGGGGCGCACCCGCTGACCGGCTCCCGGGCGCCGGACCTGAGGCTCGCCGGGCCCGCGGACGGCACCGGCCTGTTCACGCTGATGCGAGGAGGCCGCCACGTCCTGCTCGACCTCACCGGCCGGGCCGGCGCCGAGTTCGCCGCCCTCGCCCACGCCACCAGCCCGGGCGTCACCGTGCACAGCGCGCCGCTCGGCACGTCACGGCCCGCCTGGCGCGGTGTCACCGCCGCCCTGGTCCGGCCCGACGGGCACCTGGCCTGGCTCACCGATGAACAGCACCTCCCCGCACTGGTCAAGGCCGCCCACGCGGCCGTCACGGCGACGACCGCCCGCCCTTCCGCTGCGGTCCCTCTACGCTGAGGACCGGTCGGCCCACGGGCGCCCCCTCCGGAGCCCCGAGGGCCGGCGGCAGCCGCTCGCGCAGGTCCGCGGCGCCCTGCCGGCCGCCGACCTGATGCCGCTCACCACCACCCCGGCCACCCGCCGGGCCCGCACCGGAGGCGCCCGATGACCACCCTCCACCTCGGCGTCGACGCCGGCGGCAGCCGCACCCGCGCCGTCCTCCTGGACGCCGCGGGCGCCGTCCGGGGCCGCGGCGAGAGCCCCGGCGCCAACCCCGCCGGAGAGGGGCCGGAGCCGGCGCTCGGCCGGCTGGCGGCGGCGGTCACGGCCGCCCTCGACGGGCGCGGCCCGGACCGGATCGCCGCCTGCCTGATCGGCCTCGCCGGGTACCGCTCCCTACCGGACCCGGACGCGTTCGCCGAACGCTGCCGGGCCGCCCTCGGCCTCCGCCACCCGGTGCGGCTCGTCCCCGACACCGTCCCGGCCCTGGCCTCCGGCGGCGTCACCGACGGCCACGGCACCGTCCTGATCGCGGGCACCGGCGCGATCTGCGTCCGGCTCGCCGGCGCCCGCACGCTCGCGCGCAGCGGCGGGCTCGGCTGGCTGCTCGGCGACGAGGGCGGCGGCTTCTGGCTCGGCCGCGAGGCCCTGCGCCACGCCCACGCCGACCCGGCCGGCCCGCTCGGCACCGCCGTCCGCGCCCACTGCGCCGCCGACTCCCCCGACGCCCTGCTCCACTGGGCCTACGCCGGCCCGCCCCGCCGGCTCGCTGGTCTCGCCCCGCTGGTCTCCCGGCTCGCCGAGCAGGGCGACCCGGCCGCCCGCGCCATCGCCGACACCGCCGCCGACCACCTGGCCGACCTCGCCCGCGCCACCGCCGCCCCCGCCGAACCCCTGGTCCTCACCGGCTCGGTGGCCACCGCCCCCGGCCCGATCCGCGACCGCCTCCACCACCTCCTCGCCGACCTCCACCCCCGCCTCCCCCGCACCGACGCCGCCACCGCCGCCGCCCACCTCGCCACCCGCCTCGCCTCGCCTCCGGGCGGCAGACGGTAGGCGGTAGACGGTCCCGACGGATCACCAACTCGGCCGCGCCCCACCGGAAATGGCATGCACGCCACTAGCCAACCGGTCAGTAACGCCCCTACCGTCGAGCTCCCGTGGCTTCGACGGAGGAGCTCCCCTTGCGCCTACGCCCCCACCCCCTGCGCTTCCCGGCCGCCGCCGCCGCGTCGGCCCTGCTCGTCACCGCCGCCCTGACCACCACCCCCACCGCCGCCGCCCCCGCCGCCCCGACCGCCACCGCGGCCGACTACTGCGGCGGCCACTGCCGGGACATCCTGCCGCCCGGCGAGAACGGCAACGCCACGCTCGCCGAGATCCTGCTCAACCGGATGTTCGGCAGCCGCCCCGCCCACACCGACGACCAGCTCGGCCCGTACGCCGCCCTCGCCTCCGGCTACCCGGGCCTGACCGAGGCCAAGCTGCGCGACTTCTTCAACGACGCCTCCTTCGGCGTCCCCGCCGACCAGGTGGCCAGCACCATCAGCCCGCGCGCCGACGTCACCATCGTCCGCGACAAGGCCACCGGCGTCCCGCACATCACCGGCACCACCCGCTACGGCACCGAGTACGGCGCGGGCTACGCCGCCGCCCAGGACCGGCTGTGGGTGATGGACCTGTTCCGGCACGTGGGCCGCGGCCAGCTGTCCGGCTTCGCCGGCGGCGCCGCCGCCAACCGCCAGCTGGAGCAGAGCTTCTGGCAGGCCGCGCCGTACACCGAGGCGGAACTGCAGCAGCAGATCGACGCCCTGGCGGCCCGCGGCGGCCGGGCCGCCCAGGCCCTCACCGACGCGAACGCCTACCTCGACGGCATCAACCAGTACGCCAAGGAGTCGTACAACGCCCGCACCTTCCCCGGCGAGTACGACCTGACCGGGCACATCGACCCGATCACCAACGCCGGGTCGATCGAGCCGTTCAAGCTGACCGACCTGGTCGCCCTGGCCTCCGTGGTCGGCGCCCTGTTCGGCTCCGGCGGCGGCGGTGAACTCGCCTCCGCCCAGGTCAAGTCGGCCGCCGAGGCCCGCTACGGCAAGGACGCCGGGGACGCGGTCTGGAAGTCGCTGCGCGAGGCCGACGACCCGGAGGCCGTCCAGACCCTGCACGACGGCCAGCGCTTCCCCTACGCCCCGGTCCCCGACGCCCCGCAGGGCGAGGCGCTGCCCGACCCCGGCTCGGTGGTGCCCGAGCGGATGATCTACGACGCCACCGGCACGGGCGCCGGCGCCGCGAAGACCGCCGCCCCGGGTGTGCTGCCCGGCAACCTGCTCACCGCCAAGCACGGCATGTCCAACGCCCTGCTGGTCTCCGGCGCCCACACCGACGACGGCCACCCGGTCGCCGTGTTCGGCCCGCAGACCGGCTACTTCGCCCCGCAGCTGCTGATGCTGGAGGAGATCCAGGGCCCCGGCATCAGCGCACGCGGCGCGGCCTTCGCCGGCCTGAGCTTCTACGTGCAGCTCGGCCGCGGCCAGGACTACGCCTGGAGCGCCACCTCCGCCGGGCAGGACATCACCGACACCTACGCCGTCCCGCTCTGCACCACCGACGGCTCCCCGGCCACCACCGCCGCCGACTCCTACCTCTGGCACGGCCAGTGCGTCCCCTTCGACCGGCTGGAACGCAAGAACACCTGGAACCCGACCACCGCCGACTCCACCGCCGCCGGCTCCTACACCCTGGTGATGTACCGCAGCAGGTACGGCCTGGTGACCGCCCGCGGCACGGTCGGCGGCGCCCCCGTGGCCTTCACCTCGCTGCGCTCCACCTACCGGCACGAGGCGGACTCCATCATCGGCTTCCAGGAGCTCAACGACCCCGGCGCGGTGCACGACGCGGCGGGCTTCCAGCAGGCCGCGCAGGACATCAACTACACCTTCAACTGGTTCTACGCCGACTCCCGCGACATCGCGTACTACAACTCCGGCAGCAACCCCGTACGCGCCCCCGGGGTCGACGCCGGCCTGCCGCTGCGCGCCGAACCGGCCTACGAGTGGGCCGACTTCGACCCCGCCACCAACACCGCCCGGTACACCCCGGCGGCCGAGCACCCGCAGTCCGTCAACCAGGACTACTACATCTCCTGGAACAACAAGCAGGCCGACGGCTTCACCTCGGCCGGGTTCGGCAACGGCTCGGTGCACCGCGGCAACCTGCTCGACGACCGGGTCAAGGCGCTGCTGCGCAACGGTGGCAAGGCGAGCCGGGTCTCGCTCACCCAGGCCATGGCCGGCGCCGCCCTGGCCGACCTGCGCGCCGAGGACGTCCTGCCGGACCTGATCCGGGTGCTGCGCAGCGCCCCCGTCACCGATCCGGCCGCCGCCACCGCGCTCCAGCAGCTGGAGGCCTGGCTGGCCGGCGGCGCCCAGCGGAAGGAGACGTCGCCCGGCAGCCACGGCTACGCGGACGCCGCCGCGATCCGCGTCCTGGACGCCTGGTGGCCGCTGGTCGCGGAGGGCGTCATGCGGCCCGGCCTCGGGGACCAGCTGTTCGCGGCCCTGACCGGCGCCCTGCAGATCAACGAGTCGCCCTCCGGCGGCCAGACCGGTCCCGGCAGCGGCGGCCCCGTGAGCGCCAACGAGGCGATCCCGCACAAGGGTTCGGCCTTCCAGTACGGCTGGTGGAGCTACCTGGACAAGGACCTGCGGTCCGTCCTGGGCGACCAGGTGGCCGGCCCGCTGGCCCGCCCGTACTGCGGCGGGGGCGATCTGGCGGCCTGCCGGGGCGTGCTGCTGGACACCCTGAAGCGGGCGGCCGCCCAGACCCCGGCCCAGGTCTACCCGGGCGACGCGGACTGCTCCGCCGGCGACCAGTGGTGCGCCGACACGATCATCCAGCGCCCGCTCGGCGGTGTCACGGACGACAAGACCACCTGGCAGAACCGTCCGACCTACCAGCAGGTGGTGCAGTTCCCGAGCCACCGCTGAACCCATGCCGCTGTCTTCCACCCGGGCGGGGGCACCCGCGTGGAAGACAGCGGCCCGGGCCCGACGGGCGGGGACGGGGCGCAGCACCTAGCGTGGTCCGGGGCGACCGGGGCGGCACCGCCGCCGAGGTCGGCGACCCCCGAGGACCCGACCCCCGCGATTTCCCGGAGAGGCCCCGCACAGGCCCAGGAGGTAAGCCGACCATGACCGTCTCCCTGTCCGATCTCACCGGGGACTACGTCCTCGACCCCGCCCACACCCGGATCGGCTTCGTGGCACGCCACGCCATGGTGACCAAGGTCCGCGGCTCCTTCACCGCCTTCGAGGGCAGCGCCCACCTGGACGGCGCCGACCCGGGCCGTTCCACCGCCCGGGTGACGATCCGGACCGACAGCATCGACACCGGCGTCGAGCAGCGCGACCAGCACCTGCGCACCAACGACTTCCTGGACGTGCCGAAGTTCCCGACCATCGCCTTCGCCACGACGGCGGTCGAGCCGCGCGGGGACGGCGAGTTCCGGGTGACGGGCGACCTCACCGTCAAGGACGTCACCCGCCCGGTCGCCATCGACGTCGAGTACACCGGCAATGCCGTCGACCCCCAGGGCAACCTGCGGGTGGGCCTGGAGGGTTCGGTGACGATCAGCCGCAAGGACTTCGGGGTGACCTGGAACGCGGCCCTGGAGGGCGGCGGCGTCCTGGTCGGCGACAAGGTCGTCCTGGAGTTCGACATCTCGGCCGTCCGGCAGGGCCAGTAGCGGCCGCAGGAGCCAGGAGCGGCCCGCAGGATCCCCAAAGGCCCCGCAGGAGCCCCGAAATCCGCCGGACCGGGCGCCGCAGGTCCGGTTAGGCTCCTGACATGGCGACAGACGGCTCCCTCGCAACCGGCCAGCGCTCCCTCGGCGATCCCACCCTCGACTACCCGTTGTGGCCCCCGCTCACCGCGGGCTGTCCCCGCACCGGCACCGAGGACGTGTCCTACCCCGTCGAGGTCGACTACGCCTATCTCAAGGCCGACGCGGCCGCCCTGTTCGCCCCGGGGGCGGACGCCGGGGCGCCGCGCGGCGGGCTGGAGCGGTGGGCCCCCCTGTTGCCGCCGCTGCTCGCGCCGGGCCTGGGCGAGGGCGGCACGCCGCTGGTCGAGCTCGAACCGGGGGTGTACGTCAAGGACGAGGCCCGCAACCCGACCTGGAGCCACAAGGACCGGTTGAACCGCTGCACCACCAGCGCCGCCGTGGGCGTCGGCGCGCCCGGGATCGCGGTGGCCTCCTCCGGCAACCACGGCGCGTCCGCCGCCGCCTACGCCGCCCGGGCCGGGCTGCGCTGCGTGGTGTTCACCGGGCCCGACCTGCCGCCGGCCGTCGACGCGTTCCTCAACGCCTACGGCGCCGTCGTGCTGCCGGTGCCGTGGGAGGCCCGCTGGCCGCTGCTGCGCCAGGTCGTGGACCGGCTGGGCCTGCACCCGGTCAGCAATCTCACCACCACCCACACCGGCCACGCGTACGGCCCCGAGGGCTACAAGACGGTGGCGTACGAGATCTTCCGGGACATCGGCGTGCCGGCCGCGGTGTTCGTGCCCACCGGTTACGGGGAGTTGCTCTTCGGCGTCTGGAAGGGCTTCAGCGAACTGCACCGGCTCGGCCTGGCCGACCGGGTGCCGCGCATCGTCGCCTGCGAGTCCGCGTCCGGCGCGCCGCTCGCCCTGGCCGTCCGCCAGGGCTTGCCGGCGGCCCGGGTGACGGTGGGGCCGAGCGAGGCGTACTCGATCGCCTCCCCGGTCGGCGGTTACCGGGGCGTGGTCGCGGTCCGCGAGAGCGGCGGCCGGGTGCTGGCCCTGGACGACGGCCAACTCGCGTCCGCCCAGGCCGAACTGGCCCGCTCCGGGCTCTGGACGGAGCTGTCCGCGGCGGCCGGGCTCGCGGGGCTGCGCAGCCTCGGCGGCGTCGAGGGCCTCGGGGAGGCCGAGGGGCCGGTGGTGTGCGTGTCGACGTCCAGCGGTTTCAAGGACCGGGGCGTCGGCGCGCGGTCGACCGCGCCGGTCACCCCGGAGTGGGACGAGGTCCGCCGCCGGCTGCACACGGCCGGAATCCGCGGCTAGCGGGCTTCCGCGCCAACTCCCGCCCGCCGTTGGAGGCCTGCTGTTCGCCGTCCGGTTCTCCGGCGTAGGGTTGGCGTTCGCCGCGGCCGCCCAGGCTGGTCCGGATCCGCACCGCCCCCGCTCCTCCCCGTGCGTCGAAGGGCTGTCACCGTGTTCCGTTCCCCCCGCCGTCTGCTGCCGCTGGCCGTCGCCGTCGCGGCGGTGCCCGTACTCGCCCTGCCGGTCGTCCCGGCCTCCGCGGCCTCGTACGGCACTCCGACGATCACCTTCTCGGCCGGCTACCTGTCCGGCGCGGTCGGCGCCACCGGCGATCCGACGGTGTCCGTGGCGGTGGCGCAGAGCGGGGCCGCGGCCTCGGCGCTGACCGTCGCCGCCTCGGCGAGCACCCGCAGCGCCGTCGCGCGGACCGGCGACGTGGCGGTGACGGGCACCGGCGGCACCCGCACCCTGGCGGTCGCCGCGCAGGGCGTCGGCTACACCGACCTCACCATCAAGGTGACCGGCCTGGGCGGCAAGACCGCGACCCGCACCCTGCACTACGCGGCCTCCCCCGCCGTCCAGTTCCCGGCCGCCAGCCGCTACCTGACCGGTTCCAGCGACGCCTCGGCCGCGGTGGACGCGGGCGGCGGCTACATCCTGGTGGGCGACGACGAGTCCAACGTGCTGCGGCTGTACGACCGCAACGCCTCCGGCGCGCCGGTCCGCACCTGGGACTTCAGCTCCGCGCTCGGCGTCTCCAAGGAGATCGACATCGAGGCCGCGGCCCGGGTCGGCGACACGATCTACTGGACGGGCTCGCTCGGCAACAACAAGGACGGCAAGGTCAAGCCGGACCGGCACACCGTGTTCACCACGAAGGTCACCGGCTCGGGCGCCAACACCCAGCTGTCGCTGGCCGGTTCGTACCACGGCCTGCGCGACGACCTGATCGCCTGGGACGGCGCCCACGGCGACCGCTACGGCTTCGCGGCGGGCGCGGCGGACGGCCAGGCGCCCAAGCAGATCGACGGATTCAACGTCGAGGGGCTGGAGTTCGCCCCGGGCAGCACCACCACCGCGTACATCGGCTTCCGCGCGCCGCTGACCCCGGCGGTCACCGGCGGCCGCGCGCTGCTCGTCCCGGTCACCAACCTCCCGTCGCTGCTGTCCGGTTCGGCCTCGCACGCGACGTTCGGCGAGCCGGTCGAGCTGGACCTCGGCGGGCTCTCCATCCGCGACCTGCGCCGCAACGACCTCGGCCAGTACCTGATCGTGGCCGGCTCCTGGTCCGCCGAGGACAACTCCGCCCCGTACGCCCTCTACCGCTGGAACGGGCAGCCGGGCTCCCAGCCGGTCAAGCTGGTCGACCTGCCGACCAGCGACGCCGGCGCCTGGGAGGCCGTCCCGGACGTGCCGAACCTGGACGCCCCCGGCGCCCGGGCCCAGCTGATCACCGACGACGGCTCCGCCGACCTGTACGGCGACGGCACCGCCGCCAAGGACCTCGCCCAGCCGGAGTGGAAGAAGTCCCGCTCCACCTGGTTCACCCTGAACTGACCTGCGCCCGGCCGGGGCGGGCCCACGAACCGCCCGCCCCGGCCGGCCCCGCGGACCGCCCGGCTCAGAGTTCGACGAGCACCTTGCCCCGGTTCGCGGAGCGGTCCACGTACAGGCTGCGGTAGGCGGCCGGGATGTTGTCGAAGCCCCGGTGGACGGTCTGCTGGTAGCCGAGGTCGCCGCTGCGGACGAGGGCGCCCAGTTCCTGCCGCAGCGCCGACCAGTTCTCCTCGGTGAACCACTCCAGCGAGAAGATGCCGCGGATGGTGGTGCGCGGGAACATGATCATCGGCAGCAGTCGCGGGCCCGCCCAGTCGCCGCCGACCTGGCTGCCCCACTGCCAGCAGACCGCGACCCGGCTGTCCACGGCGAGCTGGGAGAAGACCGCGTCGGTGAGCGCCCCGCCGAGGCTGTCGAAGTAGCGGTCGATGCCGGCCGGGGCGAGCTTGGCGATTTCCTCCCGCAGCCGCTCGGGGTCGTCGCCGTCGCGGTAGAGCAGGACCGCGTCGAAGCCCAGCTCACGCAGCCGGGCGGCCTTGGCCGGGGTGGCCGTGGTGCCGATGACCCGGGCCCCCCGGTGCCGGGCCAGCTGTCCGACCACCGAGCCGACCGCCCCGGACGCCCCGCTGACCAGCACGGTGTCCCCCGGCCGGACCTTCAGGAACTTCTCGACCGTGCCCCAGGCGGTCATCCCCGGGCCGCCGAGGACGCCGAGGGCGGTGGAGAGCGGCAGGGCGTCGTCGTAGTCGCCCCGGTCCAGCCGCCGGTAGGCGGGGAAGACCATCGGGAAGGTGCCGGTCTGCCAGAGCGCCGGGGCGCCGTTGCTGATCACGTGGCTGCGCCAGCCGCCGAAGCCCTGCACGAGGTCACCGACGGCGAAGGCGGCGTCCGGCCCGGCCTCCACCACCTCCATGATGGAGTCCGCGCCCATGTGGTCGCCGATCGGGGTGTCCAGGGCGATCCCCTGGAGGTACGGGTCGACCGAGACGTACCTGGTCCGCAGCAGCATCTCGTCCGCGGCGAGGCGGACGTCCACCTCCTCGACCACCTTCCGGTACATCCGCTCGACGTCCGGCACGCCGTCCACGTGCTCGCGGACGACCCACTTCTCGACCCTCATGAGGTGACTCCAAACCGCCGGTCGGCGGGCCCGACCGGTTCGATGACCAGGGTGGGCGGCGGCGCGCTGTCGTCCACGGCGGCGGTGAACGGCCGGCCGTCGTCGCGGCAGATGAACTGGACGACGTGCCGGCCGGCGGCGGCCGCCCGGATCAGTCCCCCGGTGGTCGCCCACACGCCGGAGAGGTAGAAGTTCGCCAGGCCGGGCAGCCCGGGCCCGTTGCGCTTGATCTCCTCCTCCAGGGTCTCGCCGCTCTCCACGAACGGCTGCCAGCCGAGCACCGTGCCGTCGTAGTTGCCGGTGTAGCGGACCTGGGTGAGCGGGGTGGACACGTCCTTGACCGCGACGGCGTCCCGCAGACCGGGGTGGTGCCCGTCCAGGAACTCCACGATGGCGTCCCGCACCCGCCGCTTCTCGCGCTGGTACTCGCGGCCGCGCCCCACCGGCAGGGTGTGCAGTTCCTCGCCCCGCCGAAGCCGCGGCGCCTGCTCCGGGCCGGTGCTCAACTCCCGCCAGGGGGCGATGTCGCAGAAGTAGCTGGCGTAGACGACGGTCGTCGCGGCGGGCGACAGCTCGGGGTAGTGGCGGCTGCGGAACTGGACGTTGATGCTGGGGTGGCGGATGCCGGTGAGCCGGTCGGCGACCTCGTCCTCCAGCAGGTAGGTGGTGCACGGGTCCCCGGCCGGGAAGGGGCGGCGCAGGCCCAGGAAGACGGTGAGGTAGCCGGGGAAGACCATGCCGGGTTCGGTGATGGTCCGGGTGTACAGCCGGCGGTAGGTGTCGTTCAGGTAGCGGCCCTTGAGCAGGTCCAGCATGGTGGTGCGTCCGTCGCAGGCGGCGACCACGATGTCCGCCCGGATCTCCCGGCCGTCGCTCAGCCGCACCCCGACGGCGCGGTCCTGCTCGACCAGGATCTCGGCCACCTTGGTGTTGTAGCTGATCTCGCCGCCGAGCCGCCGGTAGCGCTGCTCGATCGAGCGGGCCAGCCCGAGCGAGCCGCCCTCCGGCACCCCGGCCGACTGCCCGGCGTGCGAGGCGAGTTGGAAGTAGGTGGGCAGCACCGGGAAGTTGGGGTGCTGCTCGTAGAGGACGAAGTTGAACGCCTCGCGCAGCAGCGGGCTCCGGAAGCGCGCCGAGTAGTCGCTCATCAGCACCGTGATCGAGCGCCGGATGACGTTGAAGTACGGCAGGAAGGAGGCGAGCATCCGCCAGCGTTCGGCCCGGCCCATCAGTCCGACCGGCTTGAGGAAGGGGTAACGGACCAGGGCGCGGCGGAACTTGCGCAGCCCTTCGCAGAACTGCCGGATCCGCCGGGCGTCCTCCGGGGCGAGGTCGAGCAGGTGCGCTTCGAGGCGGTCGGGGTCGGAGTAGAAGTAGACGGCGCGGCCGTCCCGGGTGCGCACCACGTTGAAGACGTCGAAGTTGCGCATCACTTTGCCCTGCAGCGCGCCGAGTTCGAGCCAGATCTGGTGCATCTCGTTGCCCGGGCCGCTGCCGAGCAGCCAGCTCACGCAGCAGTCGAAGGTGAACTCGCCGCGGTCCCAGGCCGTGCAGCAGCCGCCGGGGAGTTCGTGCATCTCCAGGACGGTGGTGCGGTAGCCGTTCATCTGCGCGTAGCAGCCGGTCGACAGACCGCCCAGCCCGCCCCCGACGATCACCATGGTCTGCCTGCTGGTACTCGTTCCGGTCATTCCGGCACTCCCACGGTGGCCCGGTCGAGTTGCGGCAGTTTGCCCAACTTGCCCGTGTGCCAAGGTTCCTGGTTGTCGCTGGGCCAGGCCCGGAACGGCCGGCCGAGCTCCCGGCAGAGGTACTGCGCGGCGTACCGGCCGCTGGTGGCGGCGCGGATCAGGCCGCCGAGGCCGGCCCACTGGCCGGCCATCGAGAAGCCGCGCAGACCGGGCAGCCGCATCCGGTCCCGGTTGACCAGCCGGTTGGCGGCGTCCTCGGCCTCGGAGAAGGCCTGCCAGGCGAGGATGCTGCCGTAGGTGTTGCCGGTGAACCGCTCGGTGGTCACCGGGGAGGCGACGTCGACGAGTTCGATCCGGCGGCCGAGCCCCGGGTACGTCCGCTCCAGGAACTCCCGGACGAACGCGGCGACTTCCTGCTTGCGCGCCCGGTAGGCACGGCGGTCGCTGACCCGCAGGTCCTTCCAGGAGCGGTAGTCGCTGAAGTAGGTGCAGTGCAGCACCGACTTGCCGGGCGGCGCGAAGCCCTCCGCGTAGTCCGACCGCATCTGGACGACCAGGCTGTGCTGGAGCGAGCCGGGCAGCCGGGCGCCCTGCTCGGGGGGCAGCAGATAGGTGGTGCTGTGCGGTTCGCCCTCGGGCAGCGGGCCGTCCACGCCGACGAAGGCCGAGACCACGGCCGGGTACAGGTTGCCGGGCTTGTCCAGCAGCTCGCCGTACAGCCGGTCGGTGGCGGGGCTGGACCAGCGGCCTTCGAGCAGCCGGTCGAGCACCGTCGGCCCGTCGCAGGCGGCCACCACGTGGTCGGCGAAGTGCCGGGAGCCGTCGCGGAGTTGGACGCCGACGGCGCGGTCCCCCTCGACCAGGATCCGCTCCACCCGGCAGCGGTAGCCGATCACCCCGCCGAGCGAGGTGTAGCGTTCCTCCACCGAGCGGGCCAGCCCGAGCGAACCGCCCTGCGGGAAGCCCGCGTTGCCGTTGTGCGCGGCGGCCAGGGTGTACAGGTACGGCAGCAGCGGGAAGCCGGCCGGCTCCTGGAGGAACATGTTGGGCAGCGCCCGCCGCAGCAGAGGGTCCTGGAAGCGCTCGGCGAAGCCGCTCATCGGGGTCGTCGCGGTCCGCCAGAAGAGCCGGAACGCGGGCAGCACGGTGCGCAGGGTGCGCAGCCGCTCGGCCGGGCCGCGCAGCGGCGGCGGGGTGAGGTCCCAGGGCAGGTCGATGGCGGCGAAGCGGCGCAGGTCCCGGCAGAAGGCGCGGATCGGCTTGGCGTCGCCGGGGGCGGTGGCCAGCAGGTGCCGTTCCAGCCGGTCCGGGTCCCCGTAGAAGGTGACGGCGCGGCCGTGTTCGTCGACGACGCGGTTGAAGACGTCGAAGCGGGTGATCGACTTGCCGTCGAGGGCGCCGAGTTCGCGCCACACCTGGTTCGCCCCGGTGCCCTCGGCGGTGCCGATCAGCCAGTCGATGCAGTAGTCGAACAGGTAGCCGTGCCGGGACCACGCGGTGCAGCAGCCGCCGGGCAGCACGTGCTTTTCGAAGATCCGGGTCTCCAGCCCGCTCATCTGCGCGTAGCAGCCGGTGGAGAGCCCGCCGATGCCCGCGCCGATCACGATGACCCGGGGCGGGCCGCCGGGGGCCCGCTCCCGGCTCGACCAGTCCGGCCCGCGCTCAGGCCCGGCCATCGGCGGTGCCTCCGGCCAGGATGGCGCCCGCCAGTTCGGCGTTGCGGGCGGCGAATTCGGCGTCGAGCATCTCGGCGTGGCTGCCGTGCCCGGCGTGGACGGCGGTGCCGGCGCTGGAGGCGCCGTGCCAGGAGCCGTGCTCGCCGCCCGCGTGCAGCGCCAGCCGGTCCCGTTCGCAGACGACGTTGAGCGGGGCCTTCAGGACGCCCAGGTTGGGGGTACGGCTGCAGAACGCCAGGTAGTCCCGGGCCTGTTCGAGGGTCTCCTGGGCGACGATCCGGGAGCCGGTGTGCCGGTGCAGGTGCTCGTGGAGTTCGCGCTCGAAGACGGCCAGGTGCTCCTCGCCGAGTTCGAAGGGCTCGGGGATCCGGTAGGAGTCCACCACCAGGACGGAACTGACCGTACGGCCTCGGCGTTCGAGCTCCCGGGCCACCTCGAAGGCGAGGTTGCCGCCGAGCGAGTAGCCGAGCAGGACGTACGGCCCCGACTCCTCCAGCTCCTCGACCAGGTCGGCGTAGCGGGCGGTCTTGTCGTCGCCGGTGAGGTAGTTGAAGGCGGCGAGCCGGTGGTCGGGCAGGTGGGCGGCGAGCTGGCGGTAGACCAGGCCGTGGCCGCCGGCCGGCGGGAAGCAGAACACCGTCCGCCCCTCGGGCGCCCCGGGGTTGAACCAGAGGTACGGCTGGCCGCCGGCGACTTCGCCGGTGATGATCTGCTCCAGCGTGCGGGCCATCCCGTGCAGGGTGGTGACCTTGAAGAGCAGGCCGACCGGGATGCTGATGTTGAACTCGGTCTGCAGGTGGTGGATCAGCTCGATCAGCCGGATGGAGCTGCCGCCGAGTTCGAAGAAGTCGTGCTGGAGGCCGACCTCGGCCACGCCGAGCAGGTTGCTCCAGTGCTCGGCGGTGCGGATCTCGTAGAGGGTGACGGGCGGTTCGTGCTGCGCGTCGCCGGTGTCGACCCGGGGCTCGGGCAGGGCGGCCAGGTCGACCTTGCCGTTGGGGGTGAGCGGCAGGGCGGCCAGTTCGGTGAGGTGGGAGGGGATCATCACGGTGGGCAGGTGCTCGGCCAGGTGGCGGCGCAGTTCCCGGCGGTCCAGGGTGGTCCCCTCGGCGGGGACCAGGTAGGCGGCCAGCACGGCTTCGCCGGCGGTGTCCTGACGGATCGCCACACATGCCTGGGCGAGTTCGGGGCGGGCGGTGAGGTGGGCCTCGATCTCGCCGATCTCGATCCGGTGGCCGCGCACCTTGACCTGGTTGTCGATCCGCCCGAGCAGGTGGGCGGTGCCGTGGGCGTCCCAGTGGCCGAGGTCGCCGGTGCGGTAGAGCCGGACGGGCGGGCCGTCGAGCTCCAGGGTGGTGAAGCGCCGGGTGGTCTGCTCCGGGTCGTTCGGGTAGCCGGCGGCGACACCGGCGCCGCCGATCCACAGCTCGCCGGGCACGCCGGGCGGTACCGGCTCGCCGTAGTGGTCGAGGATGTACAGCGCGCTGTTGGGGAAGGGCCGGCCGATCGGCACCATCCGGCCGGGCTCCAGGGCGTCCGCGCCGCCCTCGTAGTAGCTGGTGTCGATGGTGGCCTCGGTCAGGCCGTAGGAGTTGACCAGCCGGGTGTCCGGCCCGCACAGGGCGCGCAGCCGCCGGTGCTCGGCGGCCTTCCAGGAGTCGGAGCCGACGACCAGCAGCCGCAGGAAGTCCAGCCGCAGGCCCTCGCGTTCGCAGTGGGCCAGCAGGCCGCGGGCGACGGCGGGCACGAACTCGCCGCAGTCAACGGCCTCCTCGCGCATGGTGCGGTACAGCCGGGCGGTGTCGAACAGCAGGTCGCGGTCGACCAGGACGAGGGTGCCGCCGGTGCTCAGCGCCCGGGCGAGGTCGCCGGAGAACACGTCGAAGGCGGTCCCGGCCATCTGGAGGTGCACCCGGGCCTCGGTGTCGAGGCGGTACTCGGCGCGCCAGCCCGCGGTGACGGCGGCGAGGTTGCGGTGGTCGACCCGCACGGCCTTCGGGCGGCCGGTGGAGCCGGAGGTGTGGATGACGTAGGCGGGGCGGTCCGGGTCGGCGGCGGGCAGCGGGCCGCTCTCGGCGGCCGGCCGGTCGAGTTCGTCCAGGGTGACGGGGCGGACGGGCGCTTCGGTGCCGAACGGGTTCCGTTCGGCGACCACGACGAGGGCGGCTCCGGCGTCGGTCACCTGGTAGGCGAGCCGGTCGGCCGGGTGACCGGGGTCGAGCGGCAGGTAGGCGGCGCCGGCCCGCCAGATCGCCAGCAGGACGACGATCAGCTCGGGTGACTTGTCCAGGCAGACGGCGAC
>NZ_JBHXML010000111.1:0-21949 GCF_042720345.1 Kitasatospora sp. NPDC058478
GCGGGGGGGGGCCCCCCCCCCCCGGGGGCGGCCCCCGCGGCCGCGGGCGGGGGGGGGCGCGCCCGGGGGGGCGCGCCCCCCGGGGGCCCCGCCCCCCCCGCGCGCTCGCCCGAATGGGGTCGTTGGGCCCTGGGCCCTGCGGCGGCCGGTGGGCGATGATGCCCTGGGCCCTGCCGGGAGTGTGCGGGGGTGACGAAGGTGGAGCCGCGTGATGGCGACCAAGACGGCGGGCGCCGGGGCACCGGCGCCGGTGCGGGTGTTCCTGCTGGACGACCACGAGGTGGTGCGCCGCGGGGTGCACGACCTGCTGGACGGCGAGCCCGATCTGGAGGTGGTCGGCGAGGCCGCCACCGCCGAGCAGGCGCTCGTCCGGGTGCCCGCGCTGCGGCCCGACGTGGCGGTGCTGGACGTCCGGCTGGGCGACGGCGACGGGGTGTCGGTCTGCCGCGAACTGCGCTCCCGGATGCCCGGCCTGGCCTGCCTGATGCTGACCTCCTTCGACGACGAGGAGGCGCTGCTGGACGCCGTCATGGCGGGCGCCGCCGGGTACGTGCTCAAGCAGATCAGCGGCACCGACCTGGTGGCCGCCGTGCGGACCGTCGCCTCCGGCCGCTCGATGCTGGACCCGGGCGCCGCCACCCGGCTGCTCAACCGCCTGCGCAGTGACGCCGAGCCCGCGCAGCCCGTCACCACCGGGCCCGCGCTGACCGTGCGCGAGCAGGAGGTGCTGGCGCTGATCGGGGAGGGCCTGACCAACCGGCAGATCGGCGAACGGCTCTACCTCGCCGAGAAGACGGTGAAGAACCACGTCTCGCGGCTGCTCGCCAAGCTGGGCGTGGAGCGGCGGGTGCAGGCCGCGCTGATCTCCACCGAGCTGCGCCAGGCGGCCGCCGCCGCGCAGCCGGGGCACCTGCGCTCCCTCCGGGGCTGACGCGACGTCCGGGCCCGGGACCCCCGGCGGGACCATCGGCCCTCGCGGCGCCGCCACCGCCGGGGCGAGCATCGAGGGCATGAACGGTGATCACGACCTGCTCGAACTGGACCGGGAGCGGGCGCTGGAACTGCTGGCCAGGGCCGCGGTCGGCCGGGTGGTCTACACCATCCGCGCCCTCCCGGCGGTGCTGCCGGTGTCCTTCCGGCTCGACCTGTCGGACGGCGGCGGAGTGCTGCTCTCGGCCCCGGCCGGCTCCGAACTCGCGCGGGCCGTGGACGACGCCGTGATCGCCTTCGAGGCCGACGAGGTGGACGGCGTGGACGGCTCCGGCTGGTACGTCACCGTCCTCGGCCGCGCCCAAGTGGGCCCCGCCGTAGGCCGCGCCCCCGGGGCCGTCCGGATCCGCATCCGCCCGGAACTCGTCGTCGGCCGGCGGCTGCCCCCGCGCACAAACTAGTGGCGCGTCTCGATTGGTCGACCGGGTAATTGATCTCTGCGGGGCGCCAACCTGGAGACCGGCATGCGTTGTGCATCCGGCAAGATCAATAGAGGATGCATGCTGGACGGCAGATGGAGGGAACCGCCTTGCTTGCCGCCCGGGTGGGGAAGTCGCAGGCAGCGCAGTCCTGAGTCCCTGGCCGTGCCGGCGCGAGGCGGCTGACTGGAGTTGGAGAGTCCGGCGTGGTGATTGCGGAGGAAACAGAGTTCGACCCGGAGGAGATGTTCGGGCTCTACGTCTCGGTCGGGTGGGAGGGGTACACCTGCGACGTCGACAAGCTCTGTCGCGGTCTGGCCAACTCGCACCTGGTCATCACTGCCCGCGATGAGTCAGGCGTGCTCCTTGGCCTAGCCAGGACGGTCTCCGACGATGAAAGCATCTGCTACGTCCAGGACCTGCTGGTCAACCCGAGGTTCCACCGGCAGGGGATCGGCCGGGCGTTGCTTGAACACCTGATGGAGCGGTACGCGCACTGTCGCTTCTTCCTGTTGTCCACCGACCATTAGTCGACACCGGAGGGGAAGAGGAACCACGCTTTCTATCGGCAGATGGGCTTCCTCTCCTACGAGGAGAAGCAGATGACGGGCTTCGGCCTGCCGAGGATCCGGGCGCCCCGAGGCCAAACCGAGACGTGACGCGCTACGCGGCCCTGGCTGGATACTCGGTCCAACTGCGGATCGGCGAGCCCAGGGCGAAGTTGGACTTGGGCTCGGCGCATGCGTTGTGCCAGCGGATGTAGACGTTGATGGCGGCGTTCTGCTCGGCGTGGCTGCGGTGGTCGGTGCCGTTGAGCGCGAAGTGACGAAGTGCCGCGAACTCGGACTCGATCCAGTTCAGCCACGAGCCGTAGGTGGGCAGGAAGACCAGCTCGACCTCGTTGTCCGCTGCCCAGGCCCGCACGTTCGGGTGCTTGTGCGGGGAGAAGTTGTCCAGCACGACGTAAGGCTTCTCCCCGGGCCAGCGGGAGCGCAGGGCCTTGAGCAGGCCGAGGAACTCACGCCATCGCTTTCGCTTACGGATCCGGTAGTAGATCTTGCCGGTGGTCAGGTCGAGGGCGGCGAGCATGTGCATCACGCCGTCGTAGCGGTTGTAGGTGGCCTGCAGCCGGCGCGGCGAACGCGTGGGGCGCCAGGCCTTGCCCTTGCGCGGCTGAAGGTTGAGCGGGCCGAACTCGTCCACGCAGACCACCCGCCCGTCGGCGGGCGGCGCGTCGTAGAGCTCCAGGACCCGGTGCATCTTGGCGATGAAGGCCGGGTCCGTGGATGCCCTCCATGTGGTCGTCGTCTGCCAGGAGACTTTGCCCTCGCGCAGGATCCGGCGCAGGGTCTCGCGGCTGAGGACGGTGACGACCCTGCGCGCGATCAGGTGCTCGGCGAGCTTGGTCAGGCTCCAGGTGGAGAACGCGGCGATACCCCAGTCCGCGGGGGACGTCCGGGCGATCAGGCAGATGCGCTCGCGCACCTGTTCACCGATCGTCTTCGGGCGTCCCCCGCTCCATTTTGGGTCCAGTGCGTCGAACCCCCGCTCGTCAAAGGCGTGGATGACATCGCGCACGTAGTCCTCACCGACCCGCAGCAGCGAGGTGATGTCCCGCACGGACTGCCCCTGCGTGGACATCAGCACCACGATCGCCCGCCGCAGCCTCACCGGATCCTTCGACGTCCGGCCGATCCGCTGCAGCCGCCGGCCCTCCTCCATGCTCACCGGCCGGACGAACACTCCCGGACGACGCCCCACGACCACCTCCAAGATCAGAACTCGGAGACAGCCTGACGGACTACCAGCAGCCGATCAATTTCCCGGTCGACCAATCGAGCCGAGCCACTGGTGCTAGTGCGGATCGCCCTCGATGCGGCCCGCCAAGGCGCGGACGGTGGGCGGGAGTTGGCGCAGACGCACGGCGAGGAGCGGGACGGCCAGGGCGAGGTAGACCCAGCTCAGCGCGACCCGGGCGGACTCGCCGGGGAGGGCGAACTGGACGGCGAACAAGGCGAACAGCAGCCCGGCCTTCCAGGGCAGGAACCGCAGGTCGAGCAGGAGCACCACGGCCAGGACGGTCTGCGCGGCGGTCAGCAGCACCTCGTCCACCTGGCGCTCGACCAGCGGGAGGGAGGCTGCGCCGCCGCCGGCCAGGTAGGCGAACGGGAGACAGCCGATCAGCAGGGTCCACTGGTTGACCTTGCTGGAGAGCAGCGCACCGAGGCCGTCGTCCCCGCGCAGCCGCCAGGCGAAGACGACCGCGACGATCAGCTCGGGCGCCTCGGAGGCGAGCGGGGCCAGCCACTGCACCAGCAGGAAGCGGTCGATGCCGAGCGAGGCGCCGGCGTCGACCAGCGAGGTGGCGAAGGGCTCGGCGCAGGCGAAGATCACCCCGGCCGCGACCGCGAAGACCAGGACGGTGGTCGCCCGGCGGCGCTGCCGCGGGAGGGCGGCCAACCGGGCCGGGACGCCGATGAGTTCCTCCTCGTCCTCCTCGCCGCAGCGGCTGACCCGGAAGAGGTAGTAGCCGTACCAGGCGATCAGGACGACCGCGAGCACCCAGGAGATCTGCCGGGTCAGCGGCATCACGAAGGCCACCAGGGCAGCGGCGCCGAGGAAGGCGGTGTCGATCCGGCGGTGCTCCCGCAGGGTGATCCCGGGGGCGGCGCCGCGCCGCCGGGCGGCGAAGTAGGAGGCGAGGGCGACCAGCGGCCAGCCGACGCCGACCAGCAGCCGGTTGGCGCCGGTCATGTTGGCGGCCGCGTAGGCGGCGTACTCGGGCCGGGTGCCGGCCGCGTACGCGAAGTAGAGGTCGACGGCGTACTCGGGCAGGACGGCGATGAACGCCAGCAGGGCCAGGGCGAGCGGGCCGGAGATGTCGGCCCGGGCGGTCTCCGCAGCCCACATCAGCAGCAGCGCCGCCGCCAGCACGCCGAGGCCGAAGACCACCATGCCCGGCACGGGCGCCAGGTGCACCCCGGCCAGCCGCAGCACCACGGAGGGCAGCGCGCCGGCCACGGCGGCCCCGATCCGCAGGGCCGTCACGGATCCGCTGGGCGGCTGCGCCGACGGGATCCCGCCGGTGCCCGGTGGGGTGGCGGTCGCGGGTGACTTCTGGGCCATCAGCCGTCCTTGCGCTCGGGGAACCTGAGCAGGCTAGGGTCGGCGGGCGGCGGGGCGGGCCGAACGGCGGGGCGGCGCGGCCGAGTTCCCCCGGACGGCGGCCGGGCGCCGTGCTCTACGCTGGCCCCGGACGCCGTCGACGGAGGGAACAGGACGCCATGCTCGACCCCGGGACCGCCGCCCTCTACGCGCGGGACGAGACCTGCCGGCTGCTGGGCATCGCGCTGGACGAGGTGTCCGCCGGCCGCGCGGTGACGCGGATGACGGTGGCCACGACGATGGTGAACGGCCACGGGACGGCGCACGGCGGCTTCCTGTTCCTGCTCGCCGACGCCGCGTTCGCGTTCGCGTGCAACAGCCACGGCCCGGTGACGGTCGCGCAGGCGGCGCAGGTCGTCTTCCTGGCCCCGGCGGCGGTCGGGGACGAACTGGTGGCGGAGGCGGTGGAGCGGTCGCGGGCCGGGCGCAGCGGGGTCTACGACGTGACGGTCCGGCGGGCGGACGGGAAGGTCATCGCCGAGTTCCGCGGGCAGAGCGTGGTGATCGGGGGCCGGCCGCAGACCGGCTGAGCGCCCAGTCCCCTACCGCTGCCCGGCCCCCGCCCCCGCCACCCGGCCCCTGCCATCACCGCCCGGTCAGGACTGCGGACGCTCGTCCAGTACCTGCTGGAGCTTGCCGGTACGCGGGTTGGTGACTAGTTCGGAGCGCGGCACCCACTCGACCGCGAGGTCGTGGATGCTGCCCAGCGCGACCTCGTCGGGGTAGAGCGGCCGGGCCGTGTACACGGCCTCGACGAGCCGGTCGGCGAGTTCGGGGCCCGGCCGCTGCCCGGTGTAGCCGAGGCGCAGGATCAGGCCGTCGCGCCCGGCCCAGCGGCGCTGCACGAGCTGCATGCCGGTGATGTGCCGCTCCGGGTCGGCGGCGAGCAGGACGGCCCGGATCTCCTCGGTGGGCATGGCGACGGTGCCGACCCGGGCGCCCTCGGTGGAGCGGCCGAGCAGGCGGAAGCGGCGGCAGCGGGCGTCGGTCCACTCGGCGCGGTCGCCGGTCGGGTAGCGCAGGATCGGCATCAGGGTGCGGAACAGGTTGGTGACGACGACCCGGCCGGGAGTGCCGGGCGTGGTGATCGTCTTGCCGGTGACGTCGTCGACGAGCTCCACCACCGTGCGGTGCGCGAAGGCCTCGTGCACCCGGACGTCGTCGCCGGGGACGGGCGAGCCGACCAGCCCGGCGTCGTTGGAGGCGTAGCCGACGGAGGCGACGGCGGCGTGGGGGAAGGCCCGGGCGAGGATCGGCCGCAGGTCGGCGAAGAGCAGATCGCCGCCGAACAGCAGCAGTTCGACCCCGTCGGCCGTCTCCCCGCGCTGGACCAGGCACTCGGCGACGGCGCTGAGCTTCATCGGCTCGCCGGCCAGCACGTGGACGCCGAAGCCGGTGATGAGGTCGGCGATGTACGGGTCGGGGGCGGCGCCGCCGACGCCCAGGCGGACGTTGTCCACGGGTGCGTGGTGCAGGGCGCCCTCGATGTAGAGGAAGCCGCCGTAGAGTTCGCCGGCCGTGAACAGGTTGGCGACCCGGTGTCCGGGCCGCAGGCCGGCCCGGACGAGTCCGGCGCCGAAGGCGGTGACCGAGTCGGCGTGCTCGGTGCGGGTCCAGGGCGAGAACTTGGGGACGCCGGTGGTGCCGCCGGTCTTGTAGATGCCGGCGTCGCTGAGCGGGCCGGTCAGGACGCGGTTGTCGGGCCAGGTGTTGGCGGCCCAGAAGGCGGCCTGGTCGATGACGGGGAGCTGGTCGAGGCGCTCGGCGGCGGGGGGTAGGTCGCGGTACAGCTCGGCGTAGAACGGCGAGTTGGCGCGGGCGAAGGCGATCAGCTCGGCCAGGGGCTTGGCGGGCATGGTGGTCGGGTCCCTTGTTCAGGAGGAGAGTGCTGCGGGGGGTGCTTCGGCGGGTGTTTCGACTCGTGCTTCGGCTCGTGTTTCGAGGCGTGCTTCGCGGCGTGCGTCGGGCTGCCCGAGCCAGGTCCGGGCGAGGGACTGGACGGTGGAGCCGTCCGGGTCGGCGAGTTTGGCGGCCAGGTAGTCGGCGGCCCACTGGTTGGCGGGCACCCGGAAGGGCGGCCGGTCGGCGAGCAGGGTCCGTACGACGACCTCGGCGACCTCCCGGGCGGGCTGGCCGGCCGACTCCCAGCCCTGGCCGCCGACCCAGTCCAGGTAGCCGGCGAAGGTGGGCGCGTACGGGCCGGAGGCGGCCTGGATGGTGCCGCGGTCGATGTCCGGGAAGACCCCGAACCGGGTGTCCGGGACGTAGCCGGGCACGACCACCGAGACCTGGACGCCGTGCGCCGCCGCGACCGGGGCGAGCGCCTCCAGGAACCCCTCGACGGCGAACTTGGCGGCGCAGTACGCCTCGTTGAACGGCTGGCCGACCACGCCGTGCACGCTGCCGACGGCGACCAGGCGGCCTGCGGAGGCCCGCAGCAGCGGCAGCGCGGCCCGGCTGACGGCGGCCACCCCGAAGAAGTTGACCTCCAGGTTGGCCCGCAGCGCCGCGTCGGTGGACATCTCCAGGGTCGGGTCGGAGTTGGAGACGCCCGCGTTGTTGACCACGGCGTCCAGCCGCCCGTACGTCCGGGCCACGCCGTCCAGGCAGGCGGCGATCGAGCCGGGGTCGGTGACGTCGAGGCGGCGGACGTCCACGGTGACGCCGGCGGCCTCGGCGGCCCGCCGGAGCTCCCCGGCGCGGCCGGGTTCGCGCAGGGTGGCCACCGTGCGGTACCCGGCCCGGGCCGCCGCGACGGCGGTGGCCAGGCCGATGCCGGAGGACGTCCCGGTGATCAGCAGGACCTTGCCGTCGGCGTTCACATTGCGCACGGCGTTCCCGGCGCTCGCGTCGCTCACGACGCGCTCTCCGCGAGTTCCCCGGGGGCGGCGGCCTCGCGCCCGGCGGCGTCCAGCAGCGGCTGGAGGCCGAGGGCGGGGAGGAAGGAGCAGGCGGCCAGCAGGGTGCCGCCCGCCATCACCGCCCGGGCCGCGTCCAGGATGCCCAGCGGGCCGGTGAGCAGGGTGACGGCCAGGCCGCCGACCAGCGCGGCGAGCGGGATCACGCCCCAGGTGACGGTCCGGAAGGCGGCGTGCATGACGCCCTGGTTGCGGGCGGTCATCCGGGCCTGCCGGGTGGGCGCGCTGCACACGTTGATGCAGGACATGAAGAATCCGTAGCAGCCCATGGTCACCGCGATCACCGGCCCGGGCGGCAGTGCGGGCGCGGCGAGCAGGCCGAGGCCGGCCAGGCAGTGCAGCAGCAGCGACCAGGCCATCGTCCGCCCCAGGCCGAACCGCCGGCTGAGCCGCGGGGCGACGAGGGCGCCGACCAGCGCGCCGAGCGCGGCCACCGACATGGCCGCGCCGAAGGCGCCGACCGTCACGCCCAGGCCCCGGTAGGCGAGGACGGGCAGGACGGTGACGAAGACCGGCCCGCCGCAGTTGAGCGTGACGGCCGCCAGCACCACCCGGCGCAGCACCGGGTCCGCCCAGTTGAGCCGGAAGCCGAGGGTCAGCCGCTCCCGGATCGAGCCGTCCTCGACCGTCCGCTCGCCCCACGGGCTCATGTACCGGAAGCAGACGGCCGAGACCAGGTAGCTGGCCGCGTCGACCAGCAGGGCGGCCACCCCGAGCGCGCTGTACAGGGCGGCGGCGATGGAGGGGCCGGCGACCTCGGCGACCGAGCCGCTGCCCTCCAGCCGGGAGTACGCGCGGACCATGCCGTCCTCGGGCACCACGGCGGGGACGGCGACCAGGTAGCCGACGTTGAAGAAGATCGTCGCGCCGCTGATCACCGCCACGCAGCCGAACAGCAGCGGGGTGGACAGCACGTCGAGCCAGTACGCGAGCGGGATCGCCGCCACCGCCGCCAGCCGGACGAGGTCGCAGCCGAGCATGGTGCGGCGCTTGTCCCAGCGGTCGACCAGCACTCCGGCGACCGGCCCGAGCAGCGGGATGCCGAGGTACTGGGTCATCGCCACCACGCCGACCTGGAGGGCGGAGGCGTGCAGGACGAAGATCATCAGGGTCGGGACGACGAACACGGTGACCTTGTCGCCGACCAGGCTGACGGTCTGCCCGGCCCAGAACAGGTCGAAGCCCCGGCCCAGCGGCGCCGGCCGGACGGGCGCCGCCCCGCCTCCCGCCGGGTCGGGCGCCGCCCCGCCTCCCGCCGGGTCGGGCGCCGCCCCGCCTCCCGCCGGGTCGGACTTCACGCGCCCTCCCGCCGGGTCGGACTTCACGCGCCCTCCCGCAGGACCAGCCCGGCTGTCTTGCCGGTGCGGCCGTTGCTGATCAGCTCCTCGACCGGCCGCACCCGGAAGGACTCCGGGTCGTGCTGGAAGGCGGTGCTGAGCGTGAAGGTGGCGGTGAACAGTTCCTTGCGCAGCCGCTCGGTGTCGGGCGCGGCGCCCGTCCCGCCGGTGAGCAGCAGGACCTCCACCCCGGTGGCCCGGCCGCGCTGTTCGGTCAGCACCACCTGGGCCCGGGCCACGCCCGGTTCGCGCTCGGCCCGGGCGATCAGCTCGGCCACGTCCAGCCCCAGGCCGCGGACCTGGACGACGTTGTCGCGCCGGCCCAGCACCCGCATCGCCAGGCCCGGGCGCCCGCACGGGCAGTCGGTCAACTCGCCCGCGTCGCCGGTGCGGTAGCGCAGCACAGGATTGAGCATCTCGGGGTTGAGGGTGGTGAAGTCGAGCAGGCCGTCGGTGTCGGCGTGGACGAGCTGGTCGGGCAGCGGGTGGAAGGTGTCGGCCGGGCAGTCGGGGGTGTTGGTGGCCGCCACCCAGGTCTCGGTGCTGCCGAACATGCCCCAGCGCTGCGCCTCGGGCGCCACCACGGCGAGGTCTTCGGCGAGTTGGGGCTGCCAGGCCTCGCCGAGCCACAACACCTTGCGCAGGGAGGGGAGTCGGATGCCGGCGGCGCGGGCGTGCGCGAACCAGAGCCGCAGCACGCTGGGCGTCCCGCCGATGGCCGTCACCCGGCGCGCGGCCAGGAAGGCCAGCCAGTCGCCGTACTCCTCGGCGGCGACCGAGCCGAGCGCGATGATCCGGCAGCCGGAGAGGTCGGCGAGCGCGGCGGCGAGGAAGTGCGCGCCCCACATCCGGCCGGCGCCCCAGGCGTTGACGAAGACGTCCGTCCGGTCGAGCGGCTGCCAGTGGGCGTGCACGCCGGCCATGTAGAAGCCGGTGGGGGCGTAGCCGACCTGGGGGGCGCCGGTGCTGCCGCCGCTCTGGAACAGCCAGGTGGCGGCCTGGTCGGCGGCGGGCTCCAGGTGGGCGAGGGCGGTGTTGAGGTCGTCCTTGGCCAGGGGTGGGAGCGTGGCGAGCCGGTCGAGGGTGTGGACGTTGACGTGGCTGGCGTAGCGCGGGGCCAGGGCGGGGACGCTGCGCAGCCGCTCCAGGGTACGCCGGGCCACGTGCAGGCGGGGCACGGCGGTCTCGGGGGGCAGGGAGAAGGAGGCGGTCATCGGGAGTCCGTCCGGGGGTCGAGGGATTGGGTGTGGGAGGGGCTGTGGGCGGGGCTTCGGGCGGGGTCGAGGGTGAGCGGGCGGGCGCCGTCCGCGAGCCACTTGGCATGGCCGTCGCGGTAGGCGGCGAAGCGGGCGCGGGTGACGTCCCGTTGGAGGGTGCGGTCCGGGTCGGTGAGGTCGGGGGCGATCACGCCGTCCGGTTCCAGTTCGGAGAACCAGTACCGCTCGCCGTCGTACAGGAAGTCGACGCAGAAGAACGGGATCGGCAGCCGCCCGGCGAACCAGGCGGTGGCGGCGGCGAGTTCGGGCGGCACCGGGGGGAACTCCATGTCGCCGCCCCGGCTGGCATTGGCGACCGGGGAGCCGGGCTCCGGGGTCCGCTTCATCACCGCGTACGGCTCGCCGTCGACGACGTACACCCGGTAGTCGATCGTGCCGTCGCCCAGGTAGGGCTGGACCACCAGCGTGGTGTCGCCGCCCTGGGCGAGGCTGGCCAGGCCCCGGACGTCCTCGGGGCCGCGGGCCAGGTTGATCCCGCCGCCGCCGCACCAGCCGGCGGGTTTGACGATCGCGGGGTAGGTCATGTTCCGCAGGCCCACCTCGTAGCCGTGCTTGCTGATGTCCCGGCCGGTGCCGATCCGCACCGTCGGGATGGTCGGCACCGGGGAGCCGCCCAGGAACAGCAGGGTGGCCAGCTTGTCGTTGCCGATCAGCGAGACCTGCGGCGGGAAGGGCAGGTAGAACCCGGCCTGTTCGAGCACCGCGTACAGCGCGTACTGGTTGAAGACGTCCATCGACTGGTACGGCAGCGAGTAGAGCGCGGTGATGAACAGGGTGTCCTCGGGGGTGACCGGCTCGTCGTCCACGTAGACCCGGGGGCGGCCGGGCCCGGTGGCGTCCACCGTGACGGCCTCCGGGGCGTGCCTGGTCCAGCGAAGGCCGAGGTCGGCGGCGCTCTCGGCGTAGAGGTCCCAGAAGAAGCCGTGCCACATCGCGGCCATCCGGGAGGACTCCCGGTCGGGGAAGATCCAGCACAGGCGGCGCAGTTCGCCGTCCCGGGGAGGGGCGGGGCTCGGGTCGGGGCTCGGGGCAGGGCTCGGGCCGGGGCTCGGGTCGGGGGTGCTCATCGCGCTCCTCGTGCGGTGGACGGCCCGGACCACCAGCGGCGGCCGGTCTCCGGGAGGGTGTCCACCGGGTCGTAGCAGGGGTGGCGCCGGTCGAGCGGGGCGTCCTGGCCGCCGTCGCCGCTCTCCAGGCCGGTGCGGTAGTTCTTGGTCCAGTACGAGATGCCGAGCTCGCGGTCGTAGGCCACCGCCTGGTGCACCCAGCGCTTGCCGACGTGCGGGACGTCGCAGACCAGGCGCGGGGTCGCGTAGCCGGGCAGGTAGCCCATGATCGCCTCCTGGAGGCGCTGCGCCTGGTGCAGCGGCGTCCGCCAGTGTTCGGCGCCCGGGATCACGTCGCAGAGGTAGAAGTAGTACGGCAGGATGTTCGCCTCGCCCTGGAGGGCGAAGCACAGGTCGAGCAGGTCCTCGGGGGTGTCGTTGACGCCCCGCATCAGCACGCCCTGGTTGCGGACGTCCCGCACACCCGCGTCCAGCAGGGCCCGGGCCGCCTCGGCGACCAGCGGGGTGACCGAGCGCACGTGGTTGGCGTGGGTGTGCACGGCCAGGTTGACCGCGCGGCGGGCGGCCAGTTCGGCGACCCGGGCCAGGCCGTCCAGCAACTGCGGCTGCAGCCAGTGCTGGGGCAGGCCGACCACGGCCTTGCTGGCCAGCCGGATGTCCCGGACGGTGCCGAGGTCCAGCAGCCGCAGCAGGAAGGACTCCAACCGGGGCCAGGGGACGTTGGCGAGGTCGCCGCCGGACAGCACCACGTCGCGCACGGCGGGGGTGCGCTTGAGGTAGTCGAGCATCTGCTCCTGCCGGTCGGCGGGGCGCAGCAGCAGCCGGGTCTTTGCCACCTGGGGTGTCGAGGTGCCGACCAGGTCCATCCGGGTGCACTGGCCGCAGTACTGCGGGCAGGTGGCGGTCAACTCGGCCAGCACCTTGGTGGGGTAACGGTGCGTCAGACCTTCGACGGCCCACATGTCCGCCTCGTGCAGCGAGTCCCGTTCGGCCCTGGGGTGGCTGGGCCAGTGCGGGTGCCGGTCGGTGCGCACCGGCAGCATGTAGCGGCGCACCGGGTCGGCCAGGAACGCCTCGGTGAAGGCCCGCGGGGCGTCCGGGGCGGCCGGGGCCATGGTGTTCAGCAGCTGTGGCGGCAGCAGCATCGGCATGGTGGCGAACCCGGCCTGGTCGGCGGCGAGTTCCTGGTAGAAGTGGTCGGTGAGCCGGTCGCCGACGACGGCCCGCAGCTGCCGGGCGGTCTTCACCGAGTGGGCCCGCTGCCACTGGGCGTCGCGCCACTGCGCCTCGGTGACGTGGCGCCAGCCCGGCAGCCGCCGCCAGTCCGGCTCGACCAGCGCCGTCCGCGCGTACGTGTACGGCTGGCGGATCACGGGGTGGTCCATGGCCGGCTACTGGCCGGCGGAGGGGGCGGTGGAGGGCCCGGCTTGGGTGCCGGTTCGGGGCTCGGTTCGCGGGTCGGTTCGCGGGTCGGCTCGGGGGTCGGCTTGGGGGTCGGTGAAGAGGCCGGCGAAGCGGGTGCGCAGCTCGCGCTTGAGCACCTTGCCGGTCGGCCCGAGCGGGAAGTCCTGCGGCGTGCGGGCGATCCGGACGGCGGCGAGCGCGGCCAGCCCGGCCGCGGCCAGCGCCTTGTTCGCCGCGTCCTGCACCTCCTCGGCGCCGGCCCCGGCGGCCCCTCCGGCCCCGGCCTGCAACCGGACGACGGCGACCGGGCGTTGGCCCTCGCCGACCGCCCCGGGGACGCCGACCACCGAGCAGTCCTGCACCAGGTCGGCGCAGTCGGCGAGCAGCACCTCCTCGATCGGCAGGCTGTAGACCGGGCCGTCGGCGGTGTCGATGACGTCCACCGTGCGGTCGAGGTGGTAGAACCGGCCGTCGGACGCGCGGCGGGCGACGTCGCCGGTGAGCCAGTAGCCGGCCAGCTCGAAGCTCTCGGTCAGCCGCCGGTCGTGCCAGTAGCCCGGGGTCCGGGAGGGGCTGACCACGCCGAGCAACCCGACCGTGCCGTCCGGGAGTTCGGTGCCGTCCTGGTCGAGCACGGCGGCCTTCAGGACCACCTCCAGCGGCCTGCCGACGCAGCGGTCGTCGCGGGCGCTCTCCGGGGTGGTCACCTGGCCGAAGAGCGCCATGCCCATCTCGGAGGAGCCCAGGCCGTCGACGAACTGCGAACCGGGAAGCGCGGGTTGGTCGGCCCGGTCCTGCGGCAGCAGCCAGGGGCGGATCAGCCCGGCCGGCCGCTCGCCGAGCGTCACCAGGCGGCGGATGTGCCCGTGGTGCGCGCTGTCGCCGGTGTTGAACCAGGAGTGCACCCGGGCCGCGCCGCGGACCGGGAGCTCGCCGGTGGCCAGCTCGACGAAGGTCCGGGGGAAGGAGGCGACCATGGTCGGCTGGAAGGCCTCCATCACCGGCTCGACGACGGCGCGCCGCCAGTCGGACATCACCACGGTGGGCAGGCCGAGCAGGGTCGCGGTGAGGAAGTAGCTGAGCCCGCCGGCGTGGGTGTGCGGCATCAGCGACATCAGCCGGTCGTACGGCTCGGCGGGGAAGCGCTCCATCCGCGGCTGCTTGCCGTCCCAGAACTGGCGGTGCGCCAGCATCGTGGACTTGGGGGTGCCGGTGGTGCCGGAGGAGTGGATCAGCGCCACCACGTCGTCCGGGGCGTGCCGGTACGGGTGGCCGGCGGGCAGCTCGACGGCGTCGGCGTCGAAGGCCTGCACCTCGGCGGCCAGGGCGAGGAAGCGCGGGCGGCGGCCCGGGTCCTCGCGGTAGGCGGCGGCCAGCCGGGTGGGGTCGTCGGCGACCACGCCGACCACGCCGACGTGGTCCAGGTAGCGGACCAGCACGTCGTGCCGCATCGCGTCGTTGACCAGCGCGGGGACGGCGCCCAGCGAGGTCAGCGCGAGGAAGTGCAGCAGCGGCTCCAGGCCCTCGCCGACCACGACGCCCACCGGCTCGCCGGGGCGCACCCCGTTGGCGTGGTACCAGGCGGCGTAACGGTCGCGCAGCGCGGCCAGGTCGAGCAGGCTGTGGCCGCGCAGCACGACCTCGCCGCGGTGGTCGGTGCGGTGGGTGAAGACGGACGGGACGGCACGGTGCGGGTTGGCCGCGAGGGCGTGGTCGAGGAAGTTGCCAGCGCCCAGGGCGGGTTCGGTCATCAGCCGATGTCTGACGGCGAGGGGCGCGATGGAACTGCGGTCGCTCATGGGGGTCTCCCGAGGGGGTACCGGGCGCGGGTTCTCGTGGAACCGGCTCCGGGGAGGGGGAAAGGCGGGGGGAAGGCGGGTGTGCGGGCGTCGGGCGCTGGTTTCAGGCGCGGGCGAGGACGTCGGCGACGACCCGGTGGCCGGAGCGGATCGCGCCCTCCATCAGCCCGAAGTACGCGGTGCTGGTCTCGGTGCCGGCCCAGTGCACCCGGTGGTGCGGCGCGGTCAGCGCCGGGCCGAGCCGCGGCCAGTCGCCGGGCCCCAGCAGGGCGGCGTAACAGCCCTGGCTGAATGGGTCGTTGAGCCAATCGGTGACGTGGCAGGCGGTCGGCTCGGGGAGCATCGGGAAGAGCTGCGCGGCCTGCCCGACGGCCGCCGCGCGTTGCTGCCGCGGGGTGAGGGCGGCGAAGCGGTGCGCCTCGGCGCCGGTGACGAAGCCGGTCAGGACGCCGATGCCGGCCTCGGCGGGGGAGTCGTCCACGGTGGAGAGCAGCGGCCCCCGGGCGTTGACCGACCAGCCGGACAGGCCGTGGTCGCGCCACAGCGGCGCCGGGTAGACCAGGTGGACCTTGACCGCGCAGCCGCGCGCGGTGCGCTCGCCGGCCCGGCGCACCGGCAGGCCGGGCCGGTAGTCGATCGCGTCGGCGAGCAGCGGCGGCAGCGCCATGACGGCGACGTCCGCGCGGTGTTCGCCGCGGTCGGTGTGCACGGTGACGGCGTCGGCGTCCTGGTGGACGGCCCGGACCGGCTCGCCCAGCCGTACCCGGCGGCCCAGGCGCTCGGCCAGCCGCTCGCACACCTGGTGGGCGCCGCCGGCGATCCGGTCCTGCTGGGCGCCGCCGGCGAAGGCGTTGAGGTAGCGCAGGCCGCCGCCGGAGCGCAGGTAGAAGGCGAGGTGGAGGACGGAGATGTCGGCCGGGTCGGCGGCCGTCATCTCGCCCAGGAACAGCGGGAAGAACAGCCGGGCGTCGGGGTGGGTGAGGTGCTGCTCGGCCCACTCGGCGGCGGTCAGGGCGTCCAGGCGTTCGGCGTCCGGGGTGAGCCAGGGCGCCTCCGGGCGTACGGCGGCGGTGAGTTCGGACAGCCGGTCGAACAGGTCGCCGAGCGCGACGCCGTCGAGCGGCGGGAACCGGCCGTCGCGGGTCGCGGCGTCGGGGCCGGGTTCGGCGTCGCTGCCGGTGCCGGTGCCGCCGCCGAGCGCGAACCGGCTGGCGCCGGACATTGTGGTGGGAGTGGTCTTGAGCCCCAACTCGTCCATCATGGAGAGGAGTTCGGTGTGCCGGTCGCCCAGGTAGGCGGCGCCGGCGTCGACCAGGACGCCGGGGGCGGCCTCGATGCCGTGGGTGCGTCCGCCGACTCGGTCCCGGGCCTCCAGGACGGTCACGTCGAAGCCGTGCGCCGCCAGCCCGGTGGCGGCGGTGAGCCCGGCCAGTCCGGCGCCGACCACGACGGCGGTGCCTGCGGGCTGATGGTCGTTGAACTGCTGGCCGTTGAACTGCTGGCCGTTGAACTGCTGGCCGTTGAACGGGTGGTCGTCGGACGGGTGGTCGTTCATCTCGCGGCCGAGATTCTGCGCGCGAGCGCGGTGGGGGTGGGCGCGAGCAGGAACTCGTCGAAGGTGAGCTCGACGGCGTAGCCGCGCGCGACGGCGCTCAGCACCCGGGTGGCGATCAGCGAGTCGCCGCCGAGGTCGAAGAAGTCGGAGTCGGGCGCCACGTCGTCGCGTTCCAGCACGCGCCGGAAGACGGCCACCAGGTCCTGCGGGGTGGCGGGGGTGGTGAGGTCAGTGCTCAACGGAGGTCTCCTTCGACCTGTCGTGGGCGCCGTAGCGCAGGTGGCAGCCGGCCCGGTCGACCTTGCCGCTGGGGGTGTGCACGAGCCGGGGGACGACGGTGATCCGCCCGGGCACGAGGTGGCCGGGCACCCGGGCCCGCAGGTAGGACAGCAACTCGCCGGCCAGGTCCGGCGGGGAGGTGCGCCGGCGTGCCACGACGTACGCGAGCAGCGTGGTGCGGTCGGCCAGAGTGGCACCGGTGACGGCGGCCGCGGTCACCTCGGGGTGGCCGGTGAGGTGCGCCTCGACCTCCGCCGGGTCCACCCGGACGCCGCGCACCTTCAATTCGCCGTCCAGGCGGCCCTGGTGGGTGAGCAGGCCGTCCGGGCCGCGGCTCACCCGGTCGCCGGTGCGGAAGTACCGCTCGCCGTCGACGGTGGTGAACCGGGCCGCCGTCGCCTCGGGCAGGCCGGGGTAGCCGAGCGCTAGGCCCGGCCCGCCGATCAGCAACTCGCCCTGATCGCCGAGGCGTTCGATGACGTGCGGCAGGGCGTGGCCGATCGGTGCGGGGCGGATCGGTGCGGGGCGGATCGGTGCGGGGCCGATCGGTGTGCGGGCGGCCGGTGCGCGGTGGGCGCCGGGCCAGGCCGGTTCGCGGGCGAGCGGTCCGGACAGGTCGACGGCGTGGGTGATCTGGGTGGTCTCGGTGCAGCCGTAGGTGTTCAGCAGCCGGATCCGCCCGGTGTCCAGCCGGGCCCAGTCGTCCAGCCGGGCGGGCTGGACGGCCTCCCCGCCGATCACCAGGAGCCGGACGCAGGGCGGCAGTTCGGCCCGGTCTTCGACGAGGTGGTGGACGAGCTCGTGCCAGAAGGCGGTCGGCAGGTCCAGGACGGTGATCCGCTCGCGCTCGACCATCCGCAGGAAGCGCGGGAACGATCCGCAGTGCGCGTCGGGGTCGAGGACGAGGGTGGCGCCCGCGGTGAGTGCCGGGAGGATCTCCTCGAAGCAGGTGTCCCAGTTGAGCGAGGCGAACTGGAGCACCCGGTCCTGGGGGGTGAGGTGGAAGAGGTCGCGCAGTGCGTGGGCCGTGGCCGCGACGGCCCGGCGGGGAGTGGCGACGGGTTTCGGCTGCCCGGTCGAACCCGACGTGAAGAGAATGTAGGCCGGATGTTCCGGGCCGCTTGCGGAACGGTCCGCCGGAAGGGTTCCGGGCGGTTCTCCGGGGAATTCCGAGAGGGCGGGTAACTCCACTAATCGAGTGCCGAGTTGGTGGTCCGCGACGGCTTCGCCGAGTATCGCCGTGCGGCAGTTCGCGGCCGTCGCCATGGCGTGTCGACGGGCCTCCGGGAATGCCGGATCGATCGGGCAGTACGTACCTCCGGCGGTCAGCACGCCGAGAAGTGCGACCACCGTTTCGGCCGTGTGGACGGCCGGCACGCAGACCGTGCCGGGGTCCGGTCCCAGGCGCCTGGCCAGGGTGTTCGCCAGCTCTGCGAGCCGGCCGTAGTCGAGGGTGTGCCCCCGCTGGACGATCGCGGGGTGTCGGGGATTGCGGCGTGCCATTTTTGTGAACGCGTGGATCAGGTCGGGAGCGACCTGGAGGGTGTCCTGATTAATTGACATGGCCGCCCCAAATGATGCTGTCGAATGCTCATCCGTGCTCGGCGAACGGCGACTCTACCGTCGAACATGCGTGGCGACAATGGATGTTGAGAGCGTTCTTCGAGGGGGGCGTGCTCGACGTGTGAACCCGCCCGAGGGCGTTCGGTCGTTCGAGTAGGGACGGCGCACGCAAGGGTGCGGAGCGGCGTGGGCGAAGGCCCGGCGACAGTCCGGTGACGGCGCGTCAGGAGCCGAGCGGGGCCTCCCAGGAGAGCCGGGTGCCGCCGCCCTCGGCGGGCTCGACCGTGAAGGTACCGCCCACCCGCTCGGCCCGCTCGGCGAGGTTGCGCAGCCCGCTGCGCCGGCCGCCCTCGGGCACGCCCACCCCGTCGTCGGCCACCACCAGGGCCACCCGCCCGGCGAGCGCCCGCAGCGTCACCTCCACCCGGCCCGCCCGCGCGTGCCGGGCGGCGTTGCTGAGCGCCTCGCCGAGGACGGCCACCGCGTGGTCGGCCAGTTCCTGCGGCACGTCGGTGTCCAGCAGGCCCTCCATGCTCAGCCGGGGCGCGAAGCCGAGCGTCCCCTGCGCCTCGGCGACGACGCGGGTGGCGCGGGCGCGCAGGCCCCGGTCGGGCTCGCTGTGGGCGCGCAGCCCGAAGATCGTCGACCGGATGATCTTGATGGTCTCGTCCAGGTCCGCCACCGCGCGGGCGACCCGGTCGGCGGCGGCCGGGCTGTCGATCAGCCGGCCCGCGCTCTGCAACGTCATCCCGGTCGCGAACAGCCGCTGGATCGCCAGGTCGTGCAGGTCCCGGGCGATCCGGTCACGGTCCTCCAGCAGCGTCAGGTGCTCGGCGTCGCGCCGCCGCTCGGCCAGCTCCAGGGCCAGCGCCGCCTGGTCCGCGAAGCCCAGCAGCGGCCCGGTCTCGTCCGGCCCGAAGGCCGGCTGCCCGGCCGCGCGGGCCAGCAGCAGCACGCCCCGCCCGTACCCCGCCCCGGTGCCCAGCGGCACCGCGACCGCCGGGCCCAGCCCGTCGAAGCGCCCCGCCGGGCCCGCCGGGTAGCGGGCGTCGCAGGCCAGGTCGTCGCTGGTCACCGGCGAACCGGAGGCGTACGCGGCGCCCGACAGCGTGCCGTCCACCGGCACCGTCACCCCCAGCCGCGCGGCCGGCGCGCCGCCCAGCGCGACCTCCACCGTCAGCTCCTCCGCCCGCTCCTGCGGACCGTCCAGCGCCACCGAGACGTCGGCCAGCTCGGCGCCGGCGATCTCCCCGGCCCGGCGGGCGATCAGCTCCACCACCTCCAGCCGGGGCGCGCCCGACAGCAGGCTGCGGCTGATCTCCGCGCTGGCCCGCAGCCAGCGCTGGCGCAGCTGCGCCTCCTCGTACAGCCGGGCGTTGTCGATCGCCACCCCGGCCGCGACCGCCAGGGTGGAGATCACCGCCTCGTCGTCGGTGTCGAAGTCCAGCCCGCCGCGCTTGTCGGTGAGGTACAGGTTTCCGAACACCTCGCCGTGCACCCGCACCGGTACCCCGAGGAAGGTGTGCATCGGCGGATGGTTCGGCGGGAAGCCCGCCGAGGCCGGGTGTTCGGACAGCACCGGGCAGCGCAGCGGCTGCGGGTCGCGGATCAACTCGCCGAGGATGCCCCGGCCGGACGGCGGCGGGCCGATCTCGGCGATCTCCTCCTCGGACATCCCCACCGTCAGGAACTGCGACAGCGAGTGCCCGTCCGGGCCGATCACCCCGAGCGCGGCGTAACGGGCGTCCACCAGGTCGGCGGCGGCCTCGACGATCCGGTGCAGCGCCTGGGCGAGGTCCAGCTCCCGGCCGACCGCGAGCACCGCCTCCAACAGGCTGTGCACCCGGTTCTGGGTGCCGCGCGCCGCGTCGATCCGCCACTGGAGCTCCTCCAGCAGCTCGTCCAGGCGCAGCCGGGGCATCCGCGCGCCGCCACCCGCCGCGCTGCCGTCCGCTCCGCCCACCGCTGTCCTCCTCGTACTCGCCCTGGCCCGTCCTCCACCCGCCGCCGGAGGGCGCCAGGTGCCGCCCGATCAGGGCGATTGCCGGATTCACGGTAGTGCCCGGGTGTCGGCACCCCGCACGCCGGGGTGCGCCGTACGCTCCCACGGGCGGGCCTTTCGTCCCGTCGCGGAGGGGCCTGCGGCCTCTTTCGCGAGGCCCTGGCGGACCGCCAGGGTGGGGGAGGAGCGGACGGGCCGTCAGTGCGCACACCGTCCCCGCGCCGCCCCGCCAAGCGCCGACACAGTGGAGGAACCCTCATGACGCCATCCGTCCTGGCCGGGGTCGACGGCTCGCCGGAGAGCACCAACGCCGCCCTCTGGGCCGCCGACGAGGCAGTGCTCCGGGGCACCCCGCTGCGCCTGGTGCACGCCTGGCCGTGGCTGACCGACGGCGTGGCCACCTTCGCCGAGCCCGACGACCTGCCGGCCGCCGCGCAGCGGGTCCTGGCCTCGGCCGCCGACGCGATCCGCGAGCGCCACCCCGACCTGGCGGTGCACACCGACGCCGTCCTGGACGCGCCGGTGGACGGCCTGGTCGCCGCGGCCGCGGACGCTGCCCTCCTGGTGCTCGGCTCACGCGGCCTCGGCGGCTTCACCGGGCTGCTGCTCGGCTCGGTCGGCATGGCCGCGGCCGCCCGCAGCACGGTGCCGGTGGTCGTGGTGCGCGAGCCGGGCGCGCCCGACGGCGCCGGCGACGGCGTGCCCGAGGTACTGGTCGGCGTCGACGCGCACGCCCCGGAGGAGGAGGTGCTCGCCTTCGCCTTCCAGGAAGCCGCCCTGCGCGGAGCCCGGGTGCGGGCCGTGCACGGCTGGGACCTCCCGCCGGTCTTCGGCTACGCCGGCGGAGCCGTGCCGCCCACCGAGATCGCCCAACTGGAGGCGCTGGAGGCCAAACTGCTCTCCCTCGCCCTGGCCGGCCAGCGCGAGCGACACCCGGACACCGCGGTGATCGAGGACGTCCGGCTCGGCGCCGCCCGCGGCCTGGTCGAAGCCTCCGCCGGCGCCGCCCTCCTGGTCGTCGGCCGCCGCCACCGCTCCCTCGACTTCGGCCCCCGCCTCGGCCGCGTCGCCCACGCCGCCCTCCACCACGCCCAGTCCCCAGTCGCCGTCATCCCCCACCCCTGACCAACGCCCCGGCAGCGCCCGCCCGGAAAGCGGGCCAAGGCAACCCCCCCCACGAGTCCGAACCTCGCACCCTCCGCCTTCGCCCGCGAGGGCAAAGGAAAGGCCTCGTTGCCTGGCGGCTAGTGTCCTGCGCCGGAGATCCATTCTTAGATCTTGTATGACTTCTTCTCCGGATGTTCCGCTGCGTCGTTGAGGCCCCAAGTTGGAGCCGCTGCTCCTCTTGGCCGACGAGCGGGCGGAGTTGGAGCGGTGGACCCGGCGGGTGGCATCGGCCCAAGCGCTCGCTTTGCGGTCACGGATCGTGCTGGCGTGTGCTGGGCCCGATGTGCCGCCGATCGTTTCCGTCGCAAGGGAGTTGGGGATCGCCGCCGACACCGCGCGCAAATGGCGGAGGCGCTTCCTGGCCGAGCGGCTGGACGGCCTGGTCGATGAACCACGCCTGGGCCGTCCGGCCACCATCGCCGTCGAGGAGGTGGAGGCCGTGATCGTAGCGACGTTGGAGGAGATCCCGAAGAACGCCACGCACTGGTCTCGCAGTTCGATGCCGGACCGCAGCGGCCTGTCCAAGTCCACCATGGGGCGGATCTGGAGGAAGTTCCAGCTCAAGCCCCACGTGACCAGCACGTTCAGACTCTCCACCGACTCCTTGTTCGGCGAGAAGGCCTGCGACGTGGTCGGTCTGTACTTCAACCCGCCCGAGGACGCCGTAGTGGTGTCGGGCGACGAGAAGTCCCAAATTCAGGCCCCGGACGGCTCCCAGCCCGTACTGCCGATAATGCCCGGCATGCCCGAGCAGCGCGTCCACGACTACCTGCGCAACGGCCTGACCACCCTCTTCGCGGCCTGGATCAAAAACTGGAACGAGGACCCCGCACCGTTCACCTGGACCAAGACCGCCGGCGAGATCCTCGACCCCCTCGCCCGATTCTGCCAACGGATCTCCGGCGCAGGACACTAGTAGGGCTTTGTTAGGTGCCCCGGATGATCGGCCAGGGTGGGGTTGTGATTTTCTTTCAGGTGTGACACCTGAGGAGATGGAGATGGTCCGC
>NZ_JBHXML010000112.1:0-21841 GCF_042720345.1 Kitasatospora sp. NPDC058478
GCGCCGACCCGGGGGATGACGCCGGGCGCGCGGCCCTGGTCGCCGCCGAGACGCTGCGCCCGCGCGGCCGGGGCCGGGGCGAGCGGCCCGACGGCGACCAGGGCCGGGAGGGCGGGGAAGGCCGGGAGAACCGGGCCGGCCGGGACCGCTGGCTGGGGCGGCTGTGGCAGGGCGGGCGTGAACGGATGCCGGTGGACTGGCCG
Source organism: Kitasatospora sp. NPDC058478 (assembly GCF_042720345.1). Lineage (NCBI taxonomy): Bacteria > Bacillati > Actinomycetota > Actinomycetes > Kitasatosporales > Streptomycetaceae > Kitasatospora > Kitasatospora sp. NPDC058478. Next base: position 204 of record NZ_JBHXML010000112.1, read on the forward strand.
GCCCGGCTGCGGGAGTGGTGGCCGCACGCCCGGACCGGTCTGCCGCGTCGGGCGGGCGCCGTGCTGCTGCTGTTCCTCGCCCTCGGGTTGCTGCTGTGGGCGGGGGCGGTGTTCCGCTACCCCGTCGAGGCCGGGGTCCAGCTCAAGATCTCGCCCGACGGCGCCTTCGGCGGGCCGTTGAAGAAGGCCGGCGAGCACGCGGCCCAGCAGGTGGTCGGCCAACTGGGGGCGGCGCTGGTCGCCGCCGCCGTCCTCGCCTTCTTCCCCGCCCGGGTCGGCCTCGGTACGGCGGCCCTGACCGGCGTCGGGGCCTTCGCCATCGGCTACCTGCGGCTCGGACCGCCGATGACGGGCCTGGAGATGCCGAAACCGGTGGCCGAGCGGGTGGTGCTGTTCGAGGGCGGGATGGGCAGTTGGGCCGGCCTCGCGGCGGTGGCGGCGATCGTGGCGTCGTTCGTGCTGATCGAGCGCGCGGCGAACCGGCTGCTGAAGCCCGCGCACGAGGCCCGGCGGCAGGTGCGGGAGGCCTGGCGGCGGCTCGCCGGGCGGGGCGCGGCGGCACGGTGGGACGGCAAGCAGTGGCGGACGGGCCCCGTGGGCGCCCGCGACCGCGCGCTGTTCGCGCTCGGGAGCACCTGTGTGCTCGCCCTGCTGCTGTGGGCGGCGGTCGAGGTGCGGCTGGCGGCCACCGGGCACCACCCGACGCCGGCCTCCTGGGGGACCGGCCAGACCGGTGCGGCCTACCAGTCTGGGTTCGTCGTCCTGCTGGCCGTCGTCTCCCTCGCGAGCACCCTGGGGACGCCGGTCACCGCCCGGGCGCTCCTCGGCTGCTGGATCCCCGCCACCCTGGTGCTCGGCGCCTGGCCCGGACCGCTCGGCCCGGTCGAGGCGCTGCGGATCCCGGTGCTCCAGGGGCAGTTCACGGCCGTCGCGGAGTTCTGGGGGCACGGCGCGTTCTGGGCCGCGTTGCTGGTCGCGCTCCCGCTCGCGGCGTACGGGGTGCTGCGCACGGCCCGGGCGCGGGGGGCGGGTACGGGGCCGGGTACGGGGGCGGGCGGCTGACGGGCGAACGGCTGACAGATAACAGATGACAGAGTTCAGCTTTCAGATTTTGAAATCTGTTATCTGTTATCTGTCAGCTGTTAGTTGTCAGCCGCCCGCCGCCGGCGATCCAGCCGTCATCCGGCTCAGCCGACCAGCCGGGACAGTTCGATCGAGTGCCCGGTCCGTTCCACCTTCGCCCGCAGGTAGCGCACGTTGCTCGCGGACAGGTGTACACCGGTCGGCACCCGTCGCCGCACGGTGATCCCGAGGTCGGCCAACTGCTGCGCCTTGTCCGGGTTGTTGCTCAGCAGGTCGATGCCGGTGGCGCCGAGGGTGGCGAGCATCTGGGCGGCGGCGGTGTAGTCCCGGCCGTCCTCGGGCAGGCCGAGCGCCGTGTTGGCGTCGTACGTGTCCAATCCGGAGTCCTGCAAGGAGTAGGCCTCCAGCTTGTTGTAGAGCCCGATGCCCCGGCCCTCCTGCCGCAGGTACAGCAGGTAGCCGCCGGCCTCGGCGATCCGCTCGACCGACTCGCGCAGCTGCGGGCCGCAGTCGCAGCGGTCCGAGCCGAAGACGTCGCCGGTCAGGCACTCCGAGTGCAGGCGCACCAGCGGCGTCCCGCCCTCCGGCACCTCGCCGAACGCGAGCGCCAGGTGCTCCGCGCCGTCGGCGAGGTCGTGGAAGGTGAGGGCCTGCGCCTCGGCGCGGTAGCCGTCGTGGAAGGTCAGCGGGATGCGCACACGCGAGCGCACCGTGGCGGGGCCGGGCTGCGGCATGGGTGGGCCTCCGTCGATGAGGAGATGGGTCGGCGAACCGACGAACCGATGGGTCGAGAGGGGCGGGCCGGCCGGCCCGGGGTGGATCGGATGTCGATGACCGTACTCGGTAGTTCCAATTTGAACAACTAAATACTGTCCGTGCCCGATTCGACTACGGACTGTGGTTCAGTCGGGCTCCGTGCGGACGCGAGGGCGCTGGTGGATCGTACGGTCCGCGAGGCGTGGGGGTTTCAGCATGTGGATGCGTCGGGAGCCGGACCGTGGACACTGCGAGGATTTCCCCGTTTCCTGGGCACGGGAATGCCTCGCGCACGAGCACCGACGACCACGGAAGGTCCTGATCAGATGCCCACAACCCCTCCCGCCGCCACCTCCCCGACCTCCTTCGACGCCGAGCAGCGCGTGATCGAGGCGCTCTACGCGGACGTGGTCCGCCGGAACAGGGGTGAGATGGAGTTCCACCAGGCGGTCCACGAGGTCCTGGAGACCCTCGGGCCGGTGCTCGCCCGCCGCCCCGAGTTCGTCGACGCCCGGATCATCGAGCGGATCTGCGAGCCCGAGCGGCAGCTCATGTTCCGGGTGCCGTGGACGGACGACTCCGGCGACATCCACGTGAACCGCGGCTTCCGGGTGGAGTTCAGCAGCGTCCTCGGCCCGTACAAGGGCGGGCTGCGCTTCCACCCTTCGGTGAACCTCGGCATCGTCAAGTTCCTCGGCTTCGAGCAGATCTTCAAGAACGCGCTCACCGGGCTGTCGATCGGCGGCGGCAAGGGCGGCTCCGACTTCGACCCCAAGGGCCGCTCGGACGCCGAGGTCATGCGTTTCTGCCAGTCCTTCATGACCGAGCTGTACCGCCACCTCGGCGAGCACACCGATGTCCCCGCCGGGGACATCGGCGTCGGCGGCCGGGAGATCGGCTACCTGTTCGGCCAGTACAAGCGGATCACCAACCGCTACGAGAGCGGCGTGCTCACCGGCAAGGGCCTCGGCTGGGGCGGCGCGCAGGCCAGGACCGAGGCGACCGGCTACGGCTGCGTGCTGTTCACCGCCGAGATGCTGCACAGCCGCGGGGAGAGCCTGGACGGGCGCCGGGTCGTCGTCTCCGGCTCCGGCAACGTCGCCATCTACGCGATCGAGAAGGCGCAGCAGCTCGGCGCGACCGTGCTCACCTGCTCCGACTCCACCGGCTACGTGGTGGACGAGAAGGGCATCGACCTCGCGCTCCTCAAGGAGGTCAAGGAGGTCCGGCGCGGCCGGGTCGCCGACTACGCCGAACTGCGCGGCAGCCACGTCCGGTTCGTCGAGGGCCCGGGCGTGTGGAGCGTGCCCTGCGATGTCGCGCTGCCCTGCGCCACCCAGAACGAGCTGACCGGGACGGACGCGCTGGCCCTGGTGCGGGGCGGGGTGCTGGCGGTCGCCGAGGGGGCCAACATGCCCACCACCCCGGAGGCGGTCCGGGTGTTCCAGGAAGCCGGGGTGGCCTTCGGCCCGGGCAAGGCGGCGAACGCGGGCGGCGTGGCCACCAGCGCCCTGGAGATGCAGCAGAACGCCTCGCGCGACTCCTGGACCTTCGCCCGCACCGAGGAGCGGCTGGCCGGGATCATGAAGCACATCCACGACTCCTGCTTCACCACCGCCGAGCGCTACGGACACCCGGGCGACTACGTGGTGGGCGCGAACATCGCCGGCTTCGAGCTGGTCGGGGACGCGATGCTGGCCCAGGGCCTGATCTGAGCCCTGCCGCCCGCCACCCGGCGCCCGCGGTCCTCCGCCTGGCGCCCGCGGTCCTCCGCCTGGCGCCCGCGGCCCTTCGCCCGGTGCCGACGGCGCGACTCGCCGTCACCCGGCGATCGGTACCCGACCGGAGCGGGCACCGATTGTCGGGTGCGGCAGGGTGGGTCCTTCCTACGGTGGTGATCAGTAAGGGAAGGACGGGGTCGGAGTGCTGGAACACCTGAACCGGGCGATGGAGCACATCGAACGGAACCTGGACCAGGAGGTCGAGGTCGCCGAGCTGGCCCGGATCGCGATGACGTCGGAGTACCACTTCCGACGGTTGTTCTCGATGCTCTCCGGGATGCCGCTGTCGGACTACGTCCGGCGCCGGCGGTTGACCGTCGCCGGGGCCGAAGTCCTCGGCGGGGAGCGGACGTTGCTGGAGGTCGCGATCCGGTACGGCTACACCTCGGGGGAGGCGTTCGCCCGGGCGTTCCGGGCGATGCACGGGGTCGGGCCCGGTGAGGCCCGGCGCGAGGGCGCGGTGCTCAAGTCCCAGCCCCGGATGTCCTTCCGACTCGTCGTGGAGGGAAGCAGCAGTATGGAATACCGGATCATCGAGCAGCCGGACTTCCGGATCATCGGTCGGCGGGCGCGGGTCCCGCTGGTGCACGAGGGCGTGAACCCGGCCATCGCCTCGTTCATCAAGGGGCTCGGCCAGGAGACCGTCGACCGGATCTCGGCGCTCTCGGGCCGCGAGCCGGAAGGCATCCTCTCGGTCACCGAGTTCTTCTCGGAGAGCCGCGAAGAGGGTGTCGAACTCGACTACTACCACGCGGTGGTGGCGGACGCGGACACCGTCGTCCCGGACGGCCTGGACGTTCGGGAGGTGCCGGCGGGCACCTGGGCGGCCTTCTCCAACACCGGGACCTTCCCGAAGGCCCTCCAGGAGATGTGGCGGGACGTCTTCACGCAGTGGTTCCCGTCCAACCCGTACGAGTTCCGGCCGGGGCCGGAGATCCTGCGCACCCGGTTCCTGTCGGACGGCCAGGCGGAGGCCCAGCTGTGGATTCCGGTGGCGCGGGCGCTGCGCTGACGGACGGCCGCTGACAGCTGACAGCCGACAACTAACAGATGACAGATAACAGATTTCGAAATCTGTTATCTGTCATCTGTTTTTTGTTCGCCCATCCCGCCCACTGCCGCCGCCCGCCGCCCCGCCCGCCCCCGTTCGGCCCAGCAGCGCCCGCACCCGTCCTCCCCCGCCCGCATGCTGGGGCGGGGGAGGACGGGGGATCGCAACCGCTACCCGAGGAGTGGGATCACCGATGGCCAAGGCATTCGGCTTCGTCGACTACGGCGGGCCGGAGACACAGGAGTTCCTGGACCGCCCGGTGCTGGAGCCCGGCCCCGGGCAGCTGGCGATCGCGGTCGGCGCGGCCGGGGTGAACCCGGTGGACTGGAAGATCCGCACGGGCCTGCTCGGCCGGGAGCGCGAACTCCCCGCCGTCATGGGCCAGGAGGCCTCGGGCGTGGTCCTGCAAGTCGGCCCCGGGGTCACCGGGTTCACCCCGGGCGATGAGGTGTTCGGCCTCGCGGCCGCCGGTGCCTACGCCGAACAGACGCTGATGCGCGCCGAGTTGAGCGCGCTCAAGCCCGAGGGTGTCGGCTTCGACCAGGCGGCCGTCCTGCCCGTGTCGGCGGCCACCGCGGATGACGCCGTCCGCGACCTCGGCCTCGGCGCCGGCCGGACGCTGCTGATCCTCGGCATCGCCGGCGGTGTCGGCAGCGCGGCCGCCCAGATCGCCCGCAGTCGCGGCCTGATCGTCCTCGGCACCGCGAGCGACGCCAACCGTGCGTACGTGGAGTCCCTCGGCGCGGTGCCCGTCCGCTACGGCGACGGCGTCGCCGAACGGATCGCGGCCGCGGCGCCCGACGGCGTCGACGGCATCCTCGATCTGGTCGGGGGCGACGCCCTGCGGGCCGCCGCCCCCGTGCGCAAGGACCGTACGGAGCTGGTCAGCACCGCCGACCCGGCCACCGTGGCCGAACTCGGCGGCCGCTACATCACCCGCTCGACGACGTCCGAGACCCTGTCCGCGCTGGCGGCCCTGGTCGCCGCCGGTGAGCTGGACCCGAACATCACCGGCCGCTACCCGCTGGCCCGGGCCGCCGAGGCGCTCGCCTTCGTCGAATCCGGCCATGCCCGCGGCAAGGTGGTGCTCGAAGTCGCGTGACACAAGGCAAGAGTGACGATCAGTCAACAAAGACCGAGAGATCGAGAACCGAGAGAAGAAGTCGAGAGAAGAAGCCATGAAGCAGAACTCCGTGACCATCGGCGGCCCCTGCTGGGTCGAGCTGGGCACCTCCGACCCGGCCGCCGCCAGCACCTTCTACGGCGAGTTGTTCGGCTGGCGGGCCGAGGCCGATGTGCGCCCCGAGGCCAGCGGCTACACCCAGATGTTCCTCGGCGACGCCACGGCGGCCGCCGTCAGCCCGCGGTTCGCGCCGCAGCAGCCCATCGCCTGGTCGACCTGCTTCGCGGTCACCGACACCGACGCCACCGTCGCGAAGGTCGAGGACGCCGGCGGCAAGGTCCTGAAGGAGCCCACCGATGTGTCCGACCTCGGCCGCTTCGCGGTGGTCGGGGACAGCTCCGGCGCGGTGTTCCTGCTCTGGCAGGCCCGCGCGTTCGCGGGCGCCGAGGTGTTCAACGAGCCGGGCTCGCTCGGTTGGGTGGAACTGCTCACCCGCGACCCGGCCGGTGCGACCGCCTTCTACCCGGCGGTCTTCGGCTGGTCCGTCAGCCCGTCCGAGCAGTACACCCAGTGGGGCCTGGACGGCGCCGACTTCGGCGGCATGCTCGTGATGGACGACCGCTTCCCGCCGCAGGTGCCGCCGCACTGGCTGCCGTACTTCTCGGTCGCGGACGTCGACAACACCGTCGCCCGGGCGAGCGGCCTCGGCGCGGACGTGCTGATGGGGGCCACCGACGTGCCGGACGGCCCCCGGATCGCCGTGCTGCGCGACCCGCAGGGCGCGTCGTTCGGCGTCTACCTGGCCGGCACCGAGGGCTGACCGCCCGGAGGCCACGCCCCTGCCCGCGCCCCTGCCCGCGCCCCTGCCCGCGCCCCTGCCCGCGCCCCTGCCGAGGACCCCGCCGTCCTCCCGTCGGGCGCAGTCTCCGCCCTCACCCCGGACGCCGACTGCGGCTGGAGCGCCACGCCGCCGCCGTCGCGCCCGCCGTGACGAGCAGCGCGCCGATCGGCACCACGTCGCCGATCCGGTCGTACCAGGTCAGCGCCCCGGGCTCGGTGAGCGGCAGCCGGACGGTCAGCGCGCCGGTGCCGTCGGTACCGAGCCGGGCGAGCTCGCGGCCCTGCGCGTCGAAGGCCGCCGACACCCCGGTCAGCGAGGCCTGCACGGCCGGCCGGCCGGTCTCGGCGGCCCGGATCGCCGCCAGCGAGACGTGCTGCTCGGGTGCCCGGGTGTGCTGGAAGGTCGAGGTGGAGGACTGGTAGACCAGCACCCGGGCGCCGTCCCGCGCGGCGGTGCGGGCCAGGTCGGGGAAGGCCGACTCGAAGCAGATCAGCGCGCCGACCGGCAGCGGTCCTCCCGCCCGGTCGGTGGCCGGCAGGACGTGGAAGGCGGTGCCGGGCGCCCGGTTCTCGCCGGCCGCCCGGCTGACGCCGGCGATCCAGCCGAGCACCGGCCGCAGCGGGATGTACTCGCCGAAGGGCACCAGCCGGATCTTGCGGTAGCGGTCCAGCACGCCCGCAGGGGAGACCAGTACCGCGTCCTTGGAGATCCGCCCGTCCGCCTTGCGGGCGTCCTCCCCGGCAATGATCTGCGCCCCGGTGGCGGTGGAGAGTTGGCGCAGCCGGTCGAGCGCGGCCGGGTCGCGGTCGAGGTCGGCGGTGGTGCTGCTCTCGCCCCAGACGACCAGGTCCACCGGCTGCCCGCCGAGCGCGGCGGTGGCCTGGGCGCTGGCCTCGAACCGGGCCTGCGGGTCGTCCACGATGCCGGGCTGGACCAGCGCGACGGTGACCGCCCCGGCCGGGGCGGGGGCGTCGCGCAGGGCGAACAGCAGCGGGCCGGCGGCCAGGACCAGGACGGTGGTCAGCGCCGCGAGGGCGCGCGGCCGCCGGTGCACGGCGGTCAGGACGATCAGCACCCCGGTGTTGGCGGCCGCGACGGCCGCGCTGACCAGCCAGATCCCGCCGGTCGAGGCGAGCCCGAGGATCGCCGGGTGCTGCCACTGGGTGGCGCCGAGCAGTGCCCACGGCCCGCCGAGGGCGTCCCAGGAGCGCGCGTACTCGGTGGTCACCCAGACCGCCGGGACGACGACCAGCGCGAGCAGCGCCCGACGGCCGGTCAGCGGCGGGTGCAGCAGCCGGTGGACGGCGTACCCGAAGCCGCCCTGGAGCGCCCCGAACAGCACGGCGAGCACCGGTAGCCCCGGCCCGATGGACGGGACCAGCCAGTACATCGCGGTCAGGATGAAGCCCGCCCCGAACCACCACCCGCGCACCGCCGCCTCCCGCCCGCCGGGCGCGCGCTGCATCAGCAGCATCCCGGGGACGAGCGCGACCCACGCCAGCCAGGCCTGCCCCGGCGCCGGGAAGGCGAGCACCGGTACCGCCCCGGCGGCCAGGGCGCCGAACCGCGCGCGGTAGCGGTGCGGGCGCGCCTGCGGGTGGCCGCCGTGTCCGGACTGCCCGCCGTGTTCGGAGTGCCCGGGAGGTTCAGGGTGCCGGGGGTGCCCGGGATGCGAGGAGTGCTCGGGGTGCCCGGGATGCGGGGAGTGCTCAGGGTGCTCGCGGTGCTCGGAGTGCTCCCGGTGCGGCGTGCGCCGGGCGGGGCTGGTGAGGGCGAGGCGGCGGGGCATGCCCCGTATTGTCCGCTCGGACGGACTGCGCCACCAGTGTTCCTGTCACCCGAATGGACTATGGGAACACTGGTGGCCACCCCCGTGGCTCAGCCCTCGTCGCCCTCCAGGTCCCCCTCGGTCTCCAGGAACGCGGCCTGCAACTGCGCGATCAGCTCCGGGTCGGGCTGCTCCCAGAGCCCGCGGCTGGCCGCCTCCAGCAGCCGCTCGCTGATCCCGTGCAGCGCCCACGGGTTGGCGCCGGTCAGGAACTCCCGGTTGACGGGGTCGAGCACGTACTCCTGGGTGAGCTTCTCGTACATCCAGTCCGCGACCACGCCCGTCGTGGCGTCGTAGCCGAACAGGTAGTCCACCGTCGCGGCCATCTCGAACGCGCCCTTGTACCCGTGCCGGCGCATCGCCTCGATCCAGCGCGGGTTGACCACCCGGGCGCGGAAGACGCGGGCGGCCTCCTCGGTCAGCGTCCGGGTGCGGACCGTCTCCGGGCGGGTCGAGTCGCCGATGTAGGCGGTCGGCGCCTTGCCGGTGAGCGCCCGGACGGTGGCCACCATGCCGCCGTGGTACTGGAAGTAGTCGTCCGAGTCGGCGATGTCGTGCTCGCGGGTGTCGGTGTTCTTCGCGGCGACGGTGATCCGCTTGTACGCGGTCTCCATCTCCTCGCGGGCCGGCCGCCCGTCCAGTCCGCGCCCGTAGGCGTAGCCGCCCCAGACCGTGTACACCTCGGCCAGGTCGGCGTCGGTGCGCCAGTCCCGGCTGTCGATCAGCTGGAGCAGGCCCGCGCCGTAGGTGCCCGGGCGGGAGCCGAAGACGCGGACGGTGGCCTTGCGCTCGTCGCCGTGCACCGCGAGGTCGGCCTGGACGTGGGCGCGTACGAAGTTCTGCTCCGCGGGCTCCTCCTGGGCGGCGGCCAGGCGCACCGCGTCGTCCAGCAGGGCGACCACGTGCGGGAAGGCGTCGCGGAAGAAGCCGGAGATGCGCAGCGTCACGTCGATGCGCGGGCGGCCCAGCTCGGCGAGGGTGATCGGCTCCAGGCCGGTGACCCGGCGCGAGGCGTCGTCCCAGACCGGGCGGACGCCGAGCAGGGCGAAGGCCTCGGCGATGTCGTCGCCGGCGGTGCGCATCGCGCTGGTGCCCCACAGCGACAGCCCGACCGAGGGCGGGTAGGCGCCGTCGTTGTCGGCGGTGTACCGCTCGACCAGCGAGGCGGCGAGCGCCTGGCCGGTCTCCCAGGCGAGCTTGCTCGGGACGGCCTTCGGGTCGACGGAGTAGAAGTTGCGGCCGGTCGGCAGCACGTTGACCAGGCCGCGCAGCGGCGAGCCGGACGGCCCGGCCGGGACGAAGCCGCCGCGCAGCGCGTGCAGCACGGCGTCCAGCTCGTCGGTGGTGGCGGCCAGCCGCGGCACCACCTGGGTGGCGGCGAAGGTCAGCACCTCGTGGACGGCCTCCGGCAGCCCGGCGGCGACCTTCTCCACCGCCTCGACCGCCCAGTCCTGCGCCTCCATGGCCTCGACCAGGGCGCGGGCCTGGGCCTCGGCGGCGTCGGTGGCCCCGAGGGTGAGCGCGGCCTCGTCCAGCCCGAGCGCCTCGCGCAGGCCCGGCAGCGCGCTGACGCCGCCCCAGATCTGGCGGGCGCGCAGGATGGCGAGCACGATGTTGACCCGGTCGGTGCCGGCCGGCGCCTGTCCGAGGACGTGCAGGCCGTCGCGGATCTGGGCGTCCTTGATCTCGCACAGCCAGCCGTCGACGTGCAGCAGGAAGTCGTCGAAGCCGTCGTCCTCGGGGCGCTCGTCCAGACCGAGGTCGTGGTCCAGCTTGGCGGCCTGGATGAGGGTCCAGATCTGCGCGCGGATCGCGGGCAGCTTGGCCGGGTCCATCGCGGCGATGTTGGAGTGCTCGTCCAGCAGCTGCTCCAGGCGGGCGATGTCGCCGTAGGAGTCGGCGCGGGCCATCGGCGGGACGAGGTGGTCGACCAGGGTGGCGTGGGCGCGGCGCTTGGCCTGGGTGCCCTCGCCCGGGTCGTTGACCAGGAACGGGTAGATCAGCGGCAGATCGCCCAGGACGGCGTCGGGGCCGCACTCGGCGGACAGCGCGGCGGTCTTGCCGGGCAGCCACTCCAGGTTGCCGTGCTTGCCGAGGTGGATGACGGCGTGCGCGCCGAAGCCGCCGTCGGCCTGCGCGGCCTCGATCCAGCGGTAGGCGGCCAGGTAGTGGTGGCTCGGCGGCAGGTCGGGGTCGTGGTAGATGGCGACGGGGTTCTCGCCGAAGCCGCGCGGCGGCTGGATCAGGACGAGCAGGTTCCCGGAGCGGATCGCGGCCAGCACGATGTCGCCGTCCGGGTTCTGCGAGCGGTCGACGTACAGCTCGCCGGGGGCCGGGCCCCAGTGCTCCTCGACGTGCTCGCGCAGTCCTTGGGGGAGCGTGGCGTACCAGCGGCGGTAGTCGGCGGCGGGGATGCGCACCGGGTTGCGGGCCAGCTGGTCCTCGGTGAGCCAGTCCTGGTCGTAGCCGCCGGCCGCGATCAGGGCGTGGATCAGGGCGTCGCCCTCGTGGGAGGCGTCGAGGGAGGAGTCCTGGGACGCATCGGAGGAGCCGTCGGGCGAGGCGTCGTGGGAGCCGTCGTGGCCGTCCCCGTTCGTTCCGTCCAGCCCGGGGAGGTCCGAACCCAGGTCCATGCCCTCCGCGCGCAGCCGGTTCAGCAGGCGGATCGCGCTGGCCGGGGTGTCCAGGCCGACGGCGTTGCCGACCCGGGCGTGCTTGGTCGGGTAGGCGGACAGCACGAGCGCCAGGCGGCGCTCGGCGGCCGGGATGTGCCGCAGCCGGGCGTGCTTGACGGCGGTGCCGGCCACCCGGGCGGCGCGCTCCGGGTCGGCGGCGTAGACGGTGAGGCCGTCCTCGTCCAGCTCCTTGAAGGAGAACGGGACGCTGATCAGCCGGCCGTCGAACTCCGGCACCGCGATCTGGGTGGCGGTGTCCAGCGGGGACAGGCCGTCGTCGCTGGCCTCCCACTGGGCGCGCGACCAGGTGAGGCAGAGCGCCTGGAGGATCGGCCGGTCCAGGGCGGCGAGCGCGCCCGCGTCCCAGGCCTCCTCGTCGCCGCCGGCCTGTGCGTCGGCCGGGCGGGTGCCGCCGGCGGCGAGCACGGTGGTGACGAGCGTGTCGGCCTCGCCGAGCGCGGCCAGCAGCTCGGGCTCGGCGCCGCGCAGCGAGGCGCAGTAGTAGGCCCTGGCCTGCGCACCCTGGTCCTCGATCGCCCGGCAGAGCGTCTCGACGAAGGCGGTGTTGCCGCTCATGTGGTGGGCGCGGTAGTAGAGCACCGCGACCGTCGGGCCGTCCTGCGTACGGGCTTCGCGCTCCAGCGGCCCCCAGGCCGGGGCGGAGGCGGGCGGGGCGAAGCCGTGGCCGGTCAGCAGCACGGTGTCGGAGAGGAAGGCGGCCAGCTCGGCGAGGTTGGCGGCGCCGCCGTGCGCGAGGTAGGCGTGCGCCTCGGCGGCGATGCCGGCCGGGACGGTGGACAGCTCCATCAGCTGGGCGTCGGGGGCCTGTTCACCGGTCAGCACGATCACCGGGCGGGGGCCGGCCAACAGCGTGTCCAGGCCCTCCTGCCAGGCGCGGCGACCACCGAGCAGGCGGACCACGACGAGGTCGGTGCCCTCCAGCAGCGCGGGCAGGTCCTCGGGGGTGAGCCGGGCCGGGTTGCCGAGCCGGTAGCGGACCGGGCCCTCGGCGGCGCGGGCACTGAGCAGGTCGGTGTCGGACGTCGACAGCAGCAGGATCATGCGAAGGCCCTCCCGGCCTCGGAGCCGCCCCGAGCCGAAGGGCGCGCCGGCGTGGAAAGTGACGAGTGACGAGCGACGGACGAAAGCGCGTGGCATGCGACGGACGAAGGCGCGTGGCATGCGGCGGACGAAAGCGGGCGACGGCGCGTGACCGGCGACCGAAGGAGCGCCGAGACGTCGGCGAAGCGCCCGGAGTCGGGCGGGCGTGAGGTGCCCGGGGACCCGGGCGCGGGCATGCGGCAGCGCATTGCTCTTCGAGCCTTCCTCGGGGTCCGCGCCCCGGGCCGGTGGAGGACGGCAGGAGTTCCTGGCTCCCGCGGCCGTCCGGTCTCCCGGTGAACCGCGGTCACAGTGGCGGGACCGCACCGGGCTTGCACCGGTTTCCTCCCCTGCGCCGTCGCTGGCGTGCGGACGGTCCGCGGGGACCGTCCGCCAGCATCGTACGGGGTGCGGCTGACCTGGGGGAGGGTGATCCCGGGGAGGCCGCCCGGAGCGCCCGGGGTGTGAGGCGACGGACAAAGGCAACCGATCGGATCATCTGTATGCTCGCGGCCATGCCACCGACACCCGACGCCACCGCGCCGGGCGCCGCGGTGCCCGACCGGGGGCGCGCGGACGCCTGCCCAGGGGCCCTTCGTCTACATCCGGCCGACGACGGCGCCCTGGCCCGGGTCCGGCTGCCCGGCGGCCTGCTGACGGTCCGTCAGGCATTGGCGCTGGCCGACGCCGCCGAGGCGCTCGGCGACGGCGAACTGGAGACCACCTCCCGCGGCAACGTCCAACTCCGCGGCCTGGCTTCGCACTGCGGGGCCGAACTCGCCGAACGGCTGCGCGCCGTCGGCCTACTGCCCTCGGACACGCACGAACGGGTCCGCAACATCGTGGCCTCCCCGCTCGCCGGGCTCGACGGACACGGCTTCGCCGACGTGCAGGCCTGGGTGCGGGAGCTGGACGCGCGGCTGTGCGCGAGCGACTGGGCGGCCGGGCTCTCCGGCAAGTTCCTGTTCGCGCTGGACGACGGGCGGGGCGACGTCGCCGCGTTCGACGCCGATGTGACATTGATCGCAGGCCCGGACGGGTCGGCGCTGCTGCGCCTCGGACGGGCCTCCCACGGGCGTCCGGTGCCGGCGGGGCAGGAGGTGGCGGCCGTGCTCGACGCGGCCCGGGCCTTCCTGGACGTGCTGCGCGAGAGCGGGCGCAAGGCCTGGCACCTGCGCGAGGTCCCCGAGCTGCTGCCGGCCGGGCCCGTGCCGGTGCCCGCCCTCGCCGGGGCCGCGCCCGCGGTCGGCGTGGTCCGCACGGCCGGCTCGTTCCCCGAGGTGGCGGGCGGGCTGTCGGTGGGCATGCGCTTCGGCCGGGCCGGCGCCGCGCAGTGGCGGGAACTCGCGGGCGCCTGCGCCGGGGAGATCCGGCTGACGCCCTGGCGCGGCGCGGTGCTGCCGGGGGCGCCGGCCGACCGGCTGCCCGCGCTGGCGGCGGCCGGGTTCCGGACCGCGCCCGGCTCGCCCTGGGAGCGGGCCACCGCCTGCACCGGACTGCCGGGGTGCGCCAAGTCGCGGGCCGACGTCCGGGCCGACGCGGCGCGGGCGCTCGATGCGGCAGCTGCCACCGGGAGCCCGCCGGTCGGCGGCCTTCCGGCTACCGGCCTTCCGGTTACCGGCTTTCCGGCCGCGGGCCTTCCGATGGCCGGCCTCCCGGTGCACTGGTCGGGGTGTGAACGACGCTGCGGTCATCCGGCCGGGCGGTGGGTGGACGTGCTCGCCACCGGGCAGGGCTACCGGGTGACGGTGAACGGTCCGGCGGCCGCCGGGGCGGCCGTGGACGTGACGAACGAGGAGATGGCCGAGGCGGTCGCCGAGGCCAGGAGGACCACGAAGTGATCGAGTACGAGAAGGACGGCGCGTCCATCTACCGCCAGTCCTTTGCCACCATCCGTGCGGAGGCCGACCTGGCCGCCCTCCCGGCGGACGTCTCCCAGGTCGCGGTGCGGATGATCCACGCCTGCGGGATGGTCGACCTGGTCGAGGACCTGGTGTACTCACCGGGCGTGGTCGCCTCCGCGCGCGCGGCGCTGCGGGCCGGGGCGCCGATCCTGTGCGACGTGAACATGGTGGCGAGCGGCGTCACCCGCAAGCGGCTGCCCGCCGACAACGAGGTCGTGTGCACCCTCACCGACCCGTCCGTGCCGGAGCTCGCCCGGAAGATGGGCAACACCCGCAGCGCCGCCGCCATGGAGCTGTGGCTGCCCCGGCTGGAAGGCGCGGTGGTGGCCGTCGGCAACGCGCCGACCTCGCTGTTCCGGCTGCTGGAGATGATCGAGGCCGGAGCGCCGCGCCCGGCCGCGGTGATCGGCGTCCCGGTCGGCTTCATCGGCGCCGCCGAGTCCAAGCAGGCCCTGGCCGAGCACCCGTCCGGCCTGGAGCACCTGGTGGTGCGCGGCCGGCGCGGCGGCAGCGCGATCGCCGCCGCCGCCGTCAACGCGATTGCGAGCGAAGAAGAGTGACGGATCGTCAGATCTCTGGTGTCGGACGGCTCTACGGGGTCGGGCTCGGCCCCGGCGACCCGTCGCTGGTGACCGTCCGGGCGGCCGAACTCATCGGCAAGGCCGACGTGGTGGCCTACCACAGCGCCCGGCACGGCCGGTCCATCGCGCGTTCGATCGCCGAGCGCTATCTGACGGGTGGTCAGATCGAGGAGAAGTTGGTCTACCCGATCACGGTCGAGACCACCGACCACCCGGGCGGCTACCGAGGCGCGCTGGACGACTTCTACGAGGAGGCCTCCGCCCGGCTGGCCGCCCACCTGGACGCCGGCCGCGACGTCGTGGTCCTCGCCGAGGGCGACCCGCTGTTCTACGGCTCGTACCAGCACATGCACAAGCGGCTCGCGCACCGCTACCCGACCGAGGTGGTGCCGGGCGTGACCTCCGTCAGCGCCGCGGCCGCCCGGCTCGGCCAGCCGCTGACCGAGGCCGAGGAGACGCTCACCGTCATCCCGGGCACGCTGCCCGAGGAGGAGCTGACGGCGCGGATCGCCGCCGCCGACTCCGCCGTGATCATGAAGCTGGGGCGCACCTTCCCGGCCGTCCGGCGGGCGCTGGAGCGGGCCGGCCGGCTCGACGACGCGCAGTACGTCGAGCGCGCGTTCATGGACGGGGAGCGCATCCTGCCGCTCGCGGAGGTCGAGGGCGAGACCGTCCCGTACTTCTCGGTGGCGGTGCTGCCGAGCAAGGTCGCGCCGCTGGAGCCGGTGGAGCGGCGGACGGACGGCGCGGGCGCGGTGGCCGTCATCGGCACCGGTCCGGCCGGGCCGCTCTGGCTCACTCCCGAGGCGCGCGGCGTCCTCGCCGAGGCGACCGACCTGGTCGGCTACACCACCTACCTGGACCGGGTGCCCGAGCGGCCGGGGCAGCGGCGGCACGGCTCGGACAACAAGGTGGAGTCGGAGCGCGCCGAGTACGCCCTCGAACTGGCCCGGCGCGGGCACAAGGTCGCGGTGGTGTCCTCGGGCGACCCGGGCGTCTTCGCGATGGCCACCGCCGTCCTGGAGGTCGCCTGCGAGGAGGCCTACCGGGACGTCCCGGTGCGGATCGTCCCGGGGATGACCGCGGCGCACGCGGCCGCCTCCCGGGCCGGCGCCCCGCTCGGGCACGACTACGCGGTGGTGTCGCTGTCGGACCGGCTCAAGCCCTGGGACGTGGTGGCCCGCAGGCTGCGCGCGGCGGCCGAGGCGGACCTTGTGCTCGCGCTCTACAACCCGGGCTCGAAGTCGCGCACCACGCAGGTCGCCCTCGCCCGGGACCTGCTGCTGGAGTACCGCGCGCCCGAGACGCCGGTGGTGATGGCGCGTGACGTCGGCGGGCCGACCGAGCGCGTGCGGATCGTCCGGTTGGGCGAGCTGGATCCGGCGCTGGTCGACATGCGGACGATCCTGCTGATCGGCTCCTCGCAGACCCAGGCGGTCGAGCGGGGCGGCGGCGTGAAGGTCGTCTGGACGCCGCGGCGGTACCCGGAGGAGTAACGGGTGACGACTGACAGATGACAGCTAACAGATTTCATCATCTGTTAGCTGTCATCTGTTTTCTGTTACTTGTTCGCCGCCCGGCGTCCCCGCCTCCCCGTCACCGGGTCGGCTTCGTGATCACCAGCTCCGTGTTGTGGTCCTCGCCCGCGCCCAGCAGCGCCGCCGGCCGGCCGTTCGGGTCGTTGTACGACAGCTCGCGGTACAGCGCGGCGAGGTTGGCGTCCGAGGTGCTGCCGAAGTCCGTGCCGTACGGTGCGGAGGACTCGATCAGCGTCGTGAACAGGGAGAGCGTGCCGTCCCCGTTGTCCGCGATCTCGATGATGCGCCCGTGCTGCGGGTAGTCGATGTGCGAGGCGGTGTTGATCTCCCAGAACGCCCGCTCCGGCACCGCGTGGCCGTGCGCCGTGACCTTGTTCATGTGGGTGTGGCCGTTCACCCACGCGATCACGTTCGGGTGGCGCTGGAGCAGCGCCACCAGCTCGTTGCCGTCGTGCCGCTTCTCGAAGATGTTGCGCGGGTCGGGCAGCAGGTTGCCCATGGTGGTGCTCGTGTGGTGGCTGAACAGGAGGATCACCTCGTCCGTGCTGCCACCCGTCACCTTGCGTCCGTCGGTGTCGTACCAGTGCCCGCTGTGCGCCTTCAACTGCTGTTCCAGCCAGCGCAGTTGCGCGGCGCCCAGTGAACCGTCCGCGAATCCGGCCTGGTTGGTGGTGTCCAGGCTGATGCCGAGCACCTTCTCCGAGATGCGGAAGGTGTAGTAGAGCTTGCCGCTGCCCACCATGTCCGAGGTGAAGCCGTGCCCGTACGGGCCGGCGCCGGTGTGCGCCGGGTTCAGGTGGGCCTTGGCGAACTCCTTGAGCGTGAACGGCCGTCGGCGCTCGTCCGGGGTGATCCGGCGCACCGCGTCGCCGCTCGCGAGCAGCTTCGCGAGCAGGAGCGCGGCGCCGGCCGGGTCGCGGCGCAGCGAGTCCATCAGCCGCGCCGCGTCGGCGTCGTTGCAGCCCTCCAGCTTGTACTGGCCGGTGTAGAGGTCGTTCAGCAGCC
This sequence comes from Kitasatospora sp. NPDC058478, assembly GCF_042720345.1. Lineage (NCBI taxonomy): Bacteria > Bacillati > Actinomycetota > Actinomycetes > Kitasatosporales > Streptomycetaceae > Kitasatospora > Kitasatospora sp. NPDC058478. Next base: position 17,471 of record NZ_JBHXML010000112.1, read on the forward strand.
CGAGGTCCGGCAGTGAACCCTCAAGGCTGTCATCGTGGTTGCCGACCGTCGTGTACCAGGGCGTACGCAGGCCCGGCGCGTCGAACGGCCGGCCGGCGGCGTCGAGGAAGCCCGGTATCTGCGGGAAGCCCTTCGCCTTGTAGTCGTCGTTGTAGGCGAGTTCGGGGTTCCAGTAGGCGGCGTTGCCCGAGTTCTGCACGCCTTCGTAGCGGTTCGGGTCACCGGTGTTCTGGGCGAGCCGGCCGCCGCCCATGACGGTGAGGTACCAGTCGAGTTCGGCCTGCTCGTGGTTGTCGGTGTTGTCGCCGGTGGCCATCACCATGCTGAACGGCATCCCGGTGTAGGGGCCGCCGTCGAGCGCGTTGACCCGCTCGACGAGGGCCGAGACGCCGCGGGCGTTCAGGGCCTCCTGCGGCCGGTACGCGCTGCCGGTGAACCGGGCCAGGTACTCGAATCGCACCGGGGACTCGGTGTCCACCAGGTGCAGGTCGCTGAACTGGACGAAGCTGGCCAGCCCGGTCCGTCGGTCGTCCCGCCCGGTGCCCGGCGCCGCCAGGTCGCCGCGAACCACCAGCGGCCAGCCCGGCCCGGCCGTCAGTCGCTTGTACCCGCCGGTGCCGACGGGCGTGGCCACCTGGTCGAGCGTGGTGCCCGTCGTCTTGACCGCCCGCGCGGCGGTGGCCGTCAGTGCGTGCTCGCGCTCCGCCGCCGAGGCGAACTGCCCGCCGCCCAGCGACAAGGCCGACCAGGCGGCGGCCACCGACGTACCGGTGAGGAACGTACGCCGACTCATCCCTGCCACAAAAACCCCCACATGCTGATGGCCCGGCCGGACAACCCGGCCACCGGACCCCGTGTCATGAACCCGCCCTCTGGCGGACCGCCAGATTACTCACTGGTAGGAGCGGGGTGGGAGGCCCGTGCGGAGAACTCTTCGGGAACGCGGGGCAGCGGCCGCTCCCCGACTCGGACACCGGGCCGCGGGGCCCCGCTCCACCGCCCCCGGTCGGGGCGCGGCCAGGCGAATGGGGGAAAATCGGTACCGACGGCCGGTGCGGCCGCACCTCAACGGAGCCGGAAGCGAGACGCAGGTGGCCAAAGCGGGAGCCGAAGCGGGAGCCGAGGCGGGGGCCGAAGCCGGGGCCGAAGCGGCGGCCAAGGCTGGAGTCGAAGCCGGGGGCCGGGCCGGCCAGCTGAAGAGCAGCGGCCTGCGGCACGGCTGGACCACGGGCGCCTGCGCCACCGCCGCCACCAAGGCCGCGTACACCGCGCTGCTCACCGGTGAGTTCCCGGACCCGGTGGCCATCACCCTCCCCAAGGGCCAGCAGCCGGCCTTCGCCCTCGCCGCCGAGGAACTCGTCGCCGCGGAACTTGCCCCCAGGGCCGGGGGACTGGCCACCGGGGAGCGGGCCACCGAGGGCCGAGCCGCCGCCCCGCCCATGCCGGCGAGCGCCATGGCCGCCGTGGTCAAGGACGCCGGCGACGATCCCGACGTCACCCACGGCGCGCTGATCCGCTCGACGGTGCGGGCCGGCGAGCCCGGCGCCGGCGTGGTGTTCCGGGCCGGCCCGGGGGTGGGGACGGTCACCAAGGCGGGCCTGCCGCTGCCCGTCGGCGAGCCCGCGATCAACCCGGTGCCCCGGCAGATGATCCGCGACGCCGTGGCGGAGGTGGCCGCCGCGCACGGCGGCAGCGGGGACGTGGTGGTCGAGATCTCCGTGGACCACGGCGAGGAGATCGCCCGTTCCACCTGGAATCCACGGCTGGGCATCCTCGGGGGCCTGTCCATCCTCGGGACCACCGGCATCGTCGTCCCCTACTCCTGCTCCGCCTGGATCGACTCCATCCGCCGCGGCGTGGACGTGGCCCGGGCGGCGGGCCGCACCCACGTGGCCGGCTGTACCGGTTCGACCTCCGAGAAGGTCGCCGTCGCCGTGCACGGACTGCCTGAGGACGCGCTGCTCGACATGGGCGACTTCGCGGGCGCCGTCCTCAAGTACCTCAAGCGCCACCCGGTGCCCCGGCTGACGATCGCGGGCGGCTTCGCCAAGCTGTCCAAGCTCGCCGCCGGCCACCTCGACCTGCATTCGGCGCGCTCCCAGGTGGACAAGGGGTACCTGGCCGAACTGGCGCGGCGGGGCGGGGCCGACGGGGCGCTGGCCGAGGCGGTGGCCGCCGCCAACACCGGGTTGGAGGCGGTGCAGTTGTGCCGGGCGGCCGGGGTGCCGCTGGGCGATCTGGTCGCCGAGGCGGCGCGGGCGACGGCGCTCGGCGTGCTGGTCGGCTCGCCGGTGGCGGTGGACGTCATCTGCATCGACCGCGCGGGCACCGTCGTCGGCCGGGTGGAGCCGCTCGGGCCGTGACGCTCTCACAGAATCGCGGCAATACCGCCTGGTGATGTGAAGATCTGACGTTCATACGGGGCGAGAAACGGACAAAAGTAGTGTCACGCCCGCCCCTGGTTCTGTCGCCATCTCAACCATGAGATATGGTCTGGCGAGTGACAGGCGACTACCTCACCCGTATCGGCACCCTCATCCGTACCGCCCGCCAGCACCGCGGCTGGTCCCAGGCACAGCTCGGCGAGGCCCTCGGCACCAGCCAGAGCGCGGTCAACCGCATCGAGCAGGGCAAGCAGAACGTCAGCCTTGAGATGATCGCGCGCATCGGCGAAGCCCTCGACAGCGAGATCGTCTCCCTCGGCTACTCCGGCCCGATGCACCTGCGGGTCGCCGGCGGCACCCGACTCTCCGGCGCCATCGACGTCCGCAGCAGCAAGAACGCCTGCGTCGCGATCCTCTGCGCCTCGCTGCTGACCACCGGACGCACCACGCTGCGCAGCGTCGCCCGGATCGAAGAGGTCTACCGCATCCTCGAGGTGCTCACCAGTGTCGGCGTCAAGAGCCGCTGGACCAACGACGGCCGCGACCTCGAACTCACCCCGCCCGCCGAGCTCGACCTCGCGGCGATGGACGTCGAGGCGGCCCGCCGCACCCGCAGCGTGCTGATGTTCCTCGGCCCGCTGATGCACCGCGCCAGCCGCTTCGCCATCCCGTACGCGGGTGGCTGCGACCTCGGCACCCGCACCGTCGAGCCGCACCTGACCGCGCTGCGCCGCTTCGGGCTGGAGGTCGCCACCACCGGCGGCGCCTACCACGCCTCGGTCGAGCCGGGCACCCCGCTGGACCGTCCGATCGTGCTGACCGAGCGCGGGGACACCGTCACCGAGAACGCCCTGCTGGCCGCCGCCCGGCACGACGGCGTCAGCGTCATCCGCAACGCCTCGCCCAACTACATGGTCCAGGACCTGTGCTTCTTCCTGGAGAAGCTGGGCGTACGGATCGAGGGCGTCGGCACCACCACCCTCACCGTCCACGGCGTCCCGGAGATCACCTGCGACGTCGACTACACCCCGGCCGAGGACCCGGTGGAGGCGATGAGCCTGCTCGCCGCCGCCGTCGTCACCTCCTCCGAGCTGACGATCCGCCGGGTGCCGATCGAGTTCCTGGAGATCGAACTCGCGGTGCTGGAGGGGATGGGCCTCGACTACGACCGGACCCCCGAGTACCGGGCCCACAACGGCCACACCCGCCTGGTCGACCTCACCGTGCGCCCGTCCAAGCTGACCGCGCCGATCGACACCATCCACCCGATGCCGTTCCCCGGCATCAACATCGACAACGTGCCGTTCTTCGCGGCCATCGCCGCGGCCGCCCACGGCACCACGATGATCCACGACTGGGTCTACGACAACCGTGCGATCTACCTCACCGAGCTGACCCGCCTCGGCGCCGACGTCAAGCTCCTCGACCCGCACCGCGTCCTGGTCCAGGGCCCCACCCGCTGGCGCGCCGCCGAGATGATGTGCCCGCCGGCCCTGCGCCCTGCGGTCGTCATCCTCCTTGCGATGCTCGCCGCCCAGGGCACCTCCGTCCTGCGCAACGTCTACGTCATCAACCGCGGCTACGAGGACCTCGCCGAGCGCCTCAACTCCATCGGCGCGCAGATCGAGACCTTCCGCGACATCTGATCCGATCCGGATCTGAAGCACGATCAGATGGCCGACCGGCCGCACGCCTTGCGGCCGGTCGGCCATCTGCGGGCTACTCGCACCTCCTCGCCGTAGTGCCCTGGACGTCCAACGACTCGGCAGCGGCGACGAGTTGACGGGCGTGGTTGCACCCGCGACGCCAGGCCGCGAAGGCTTCGTCCGGGTCGGCGGTGTCGGCGTCGACATTCGGCCGAGCCGAGCCGACCCGGCCGGCCGTCCTAGCGCAGGTGCTGCAACCACCGCACCGCGCCCGGTACGTCCGGGGCCGCCGGTACGCCGTCGGGCAGCGGCGTGCGTTCCTCGACGACCACCGGGAGCCC